>JAOPYU010000127.1 GCA_025964455.1 Thermoleophilia bacterium
GTTCCCGGTCGTGATGGCATGCCCGCCGCGGGGAGCTGGGGCTGCTGGAGCAGGTGCACGTCCTGGCCGAGGCACTCCGCGCTCACCACGAGGACGTCGGCGCCCCAGCCTCGTGCCTGCTCGCTCGTGACGGAGCCACCCGCCGCGATGACGTGCACGCCGAACGGCGCGAGGTGGGCGGCATATTCCTGCGGGACCCAGGCACGGAGTGCCACCGAGATCGGGGCGCCGGCGCCGGGCCCGGCAACCTGCCCGCCTGTGGGCGCCACCATGGGTCCGCCCTGCATCGGCGCTCCCTGCATCGGCTGCCCGGGCGTGGGCACGACCGGCGAGTGCTGCTGGGGGTGACCCTGGTTTCCGGGGTGCTGCGGCTGCTGCGGCGGCTGGTTCGGTGCGGCCGGCGACCCACCAGGCTGCCTGGGCGCACCGGGCGGCATGGCGCCATGCGGCGCCGGCACCGAGGGGTTCGGCGGGATCGGATTGCCTCGTTCGTCGACCGGTACGCGCTCGACGAACAGGCCTGCGAATTTCAGGAGGACGTTCTTCATCCGGGCGAGGTGCTGCTACCCGGCTGCGTCGGCCCCGGAACGTCCGGGAAGGCGCACGGTGCAGCGCAGCCCGTGCGGCGCGACGGCGCCCAGCTCGAGCGTGCCGCCCATGGCGCGCGCGGCATCGTCGACGATGGCCAGGCCAAGGCCCGTGCCCGCCACGCCCGCTGACGTCGATCCACGGTGGAAGCGCTCCCGCGCCCGAGCGAGGTCTTCGCCGTCGAGCCCGGGTCCGTCGTCCTCGACCACGATCGAGCCTCCCCCGAGGGTCACCGTGACCGAACTGCCCGTCGGGGTGTAGCGACCGGCGTTGTCCAGCAGGTTGCCGACGATCCGCCGGGCGAGCTCCGAGTCGAGCAGCTGCGTGTCGCCGCGACCGGTGATCGTGAAGTCGTGCGTCGGGTAGAGATCGCGGCTGCGCGCGACGGCCTCGCGCACCACGGCGTCGACGTCGATCGGTTCGAGGTGGACCTCGGGGACCGAGTCGAGCCGTGCGAGCGTGGTCAGTCCGTCGGCGATGCGTGTCAGTCGCTCGATGTCGCGGCGCACCGCGTCGAGCGCGTCGCGCGCATCGTCATCCAGCGTCGCGACGCGATCGAGGAATGTGGCGTTCCCGCCGAGGCTCGTCAGCGGCGTGCGCAGCTCGTGTGACGCGTCCGCCACGAACCGGCGCTGGTGGAGATCGGCCGTCTCGATCGACCCGAGCATCTCGTTCATCGCATCGGCGAACTCGCGCAGCTCCGGATCCGCAAAGGCGGGTTCCACCCGTGTGGAGAGATTCCGCGGCGACCGCGCGATCGACTGCGCCGTGCGCGTCATCGCGCCGACCGGCCGCAGCGTCGCTCGAGCGGCCCAGCGCCCGAGCAGCACGGCGGCGCCGAGCGCCACGCCGCCAGCAGCGAGCAGCACCCAGACGAGCGTGTCGAGGAATCCCGCGAGCTCCGAGAGCGGGCGGGCAAGCTGCACGACCGACCCATCGCGCGTGACGGCCTCGGCCATCCGGAAGCGATCGCCGTCGATGGCGACCGAGCGCAGTCGCGGCGGCTCGCCGGCATCCTCGGGCTCGAGCCGGGTGTCGGGCAGCCCACCGAGCGCATCGACGCCGGTGGTCTGCAGCACCACGTCCCCGTCGGAGTCGAGTACCTGCGCGAAGAGCGCATCGCGCCCGAAGAACTCGCCCGGTCCGCGACGACCGAGCGGTGGGCGGCCGCGACCGCCGCGGACATCTCCGCGCCCCCCGGGCCCGACGCTGCCGGTTCGGTCCAGGTTGTCGATCGTGCGACGCACCTCCGCGCGCAGGTCCCGATCGACGTCCGCGTAGAGCAGCTGCTCGACCGTCGCCCGCGCCACCACTGAAAAGACGAGCACGCCGGCCCCGACTGCCAGGAGCAGGGCGAGCGCGAGGCGCGTTCGCAGGGTCATGGCGTGTCGCCTCCGGGGGCGAACATGAACCCGCGTCCCCGCACTGTCCGGATCACGCGCGGCTCGCCATCGGCTTCGAGCTTGCGCCGGAGGTAGCCGACATAGACGTCCACCGGGTTGGAGCCCTCGGTCACGTCGCCCGCCCACACCGCATCCACGATCTGGTCGCGACTGAGCGCGGCGCCGGTGTTGTGCACCAGGTACTCGAGCACATCGAATTCCCGGGGCGCCAGCTCCACCTCGCGGGCGCCACGCCAGCAACGCCGCGCCTCCAGGTCGAGCAGGATGTCGCCGCGCCTGATCCGTGTGTCGACCACCGGATCCGTCGCTCCGCGTCCACGGCGCACGAGCGCTTCGAGCCGCACGAGCAGCTCCTCCACGTGGAAGGGCTTGGCGAGGAAGTCATCGGCGCCGGCCCGGAAGCTGTCCACGCGCCGCGCGAGGTCGCCGTGCGCGGTGAGCATGAGCACCGGGGTCCAGCGCCCGGCATCGCGCAGCTGCTCGACCGCGTCCACGCCGTCGCCGTCGGGCAGGCCGATGTCCATGATCACGACGTCTGGCTGACGCTCGCCCGCGAGCCGGACGCCATCGGCGACGTTCGTCGCCGTGTCGACGTCGTAGTCCTCGGCGAGCAGGAGCCGCCGCAGCATCGAACGGATCTCCACGTCGTCATCCACGACCAGTACGTGTGCGCGTGACATGGCTCGGGCCTTCCCGTCGGTGCCCGCGATCACTCCGCGTCGCGCAGGATGACCACGGTGTCCGCGTCCACCGTGGCGGCTGCATCATCGGCGCCCTCGGCGCCATCGGCGTCCTCGTCATCATCGCGGTCACCGCGGATGGCGACGATGTCACCTTCGTCGAGGTCGGAGCGCTCCGCATCCTCGATGTCGCCGGCGCCATCGTCACCGCGCCGCTTGATCTCGGTGTCGTCGTCGAGCGCCGCCGTGACCTCCTCGACCGGCCCGCCGAGCGGCTCGATCGTCAGCTCGTCGCCCTCGATGCCTGTCACCACGCCCATGCCGCCGCCGTGGCCGCCGCGCATCCCGCCGCCGTGGCCGCCTCGCATACCCCCGCCTGCCATGCCACGGGGGCCGCCCTGGCCGCCGCGCTCGCCGCGCATGCCACCACCACCACGCCGCTCGTCACCAGCGAATCCCGGGCCACCGCCGTCGCGGCGCAGCTCGCCGCGCCCATGTCGGTCGCCGTCGTCGCCGCCAACCGCCGAGCCCGCAGCGAACGCCAGGACCAGCGCCACCACGCCGGCTGCGATGAGGCCGAGGGTGCGTCCGTCCACACGGGACCGCCGCGGGTCACCCGCGGGGTCGGTCGTCTCCACGGCGTCGACCTCGGTCGTCTCGTCGTTCGCATCCATCGGGTTCGTCCTCTGTACGTTGCGCGGGCTGCGACCCTCGTGGCCGCTCCCTCCGTACCAGAGCATCGCCGCCAATCATGAGCGAACCCTGAGCGTTCCCGAGATGTCGCGTGCGCGGCCCGGGCGGGCTACGCCATCGCGTGCGCCTCGATGGTCTCGAGGTTGTCGATCTGGACGCCCGCCACGATCTCGCTGTAGCTGAGCACGACGATCTTGGAGAAGTTGCGCTCGAGCAGGCTCTTCACGTGGCGCCGGATCTTCGGCGGCGTGATGAGCACCGGGTCGAGGATCTGTCCGCGGAAGCGACCCAACGCATCGGCGAGGTTGTTCTGGATCGCCTGGCTCGTGTTGGGATCGAGCATCAGGACCTGACCGGTCTCGTTCAGCTGGATCGCGTTCTGGATGGCTCGCTCCGCATCGGGCGAGAGCATGAACGCCTTGAGCGTGCCATCCGGGGACTGGTAGCGACCGCAGATCTTGCGACCGAGCGCAGCACGCACGTGCTCGGTGAGCGCATGCGGGTCCTTGGTGTAGACCGCGTTGTCGGCAAGCGAGTTGAGGATCGTGGACAGGTCCTTGATCGGCACCTGCTCCTTGACCAGGTTCTGGAGCACCTGGCGCAGCTGGCCGAGCGCGAGCATGTTCGGTACGAGCTCCTGCACGACCATCGGCGCGTCCTGGCGAGCCATGTTGAGCAGCTCGGCGACCTCTTCACGCGTGAGGAGCTCGGCGAGGTGCTGCTTGACGACCTCGGCCACGTGGGTGGAGACGACGTCCTGCGCATCGAACATCTGGAGCCCGTGCTGCTCGCCGAGGCCGGCGTACTGCTCGAGGATCCACACTGCGGGGGTGCCGTAGATCGGGTCGGTCGTGTGCTCCACGTCGATGCCCGGAACCTCGAGGTCCTGGCCGATGCCGAGCTGGTGCGTGACGAGCACCTCGCCCTCGGCGACCAGGTCGCCCTTGATGCGGATCTGGTACTGGCCGGGCTGCAGGCTCGGATGCGGTCGCACGCGTACCCCCGGCGCGATCACGCCGAACTCCATGGCGACGCGGCGACGCACGTGCTTGAGGCGCTCGAGCAGCTCGCCGCCACCGGAATCCGGATCGGCGAGGCGCGCCAGCTCCGGGCCGACCTCCAGCGCGATGGCATCCGTGCGGAGCATCGCCTGCGAGATCTCCTCGGTCTGGCTCGGATCCGCGGAGCCGATGTCCTCGCCGGTCTCGGCGATGAGCGCGTTCTTCTTCTGCCTGGCGAGCCACCACGCGGTGCCGCCAAGCGCGATCGCCAGGGTGAACATCGGGATCTTCGGCATGCCCGGCGCGAGGGCGATGGTCGCGAGCATCGTGGCCGAGATGCCCATGGCACGCGTGTTCTGCAGCAGCTGGCCACCGATCTCCGCACCGAGGTTGTTCGAGGTGCCGCCGCGGGTGACGAGGAAACCGGCCGACATCGCGATGAGCAGCGACGGGATCTGCTCGAGCAGGCCCTGGCCGATCGTCAGCACGGTGAAGGTGGAGGCTGCGACGCTGAGCGGCATGCCGCCCATGACGCCGCCGATGATGAGGCCGCCGATGATGTTGACCACGACGATCACCATGCCGGCGATCGCGTCGCCCTTCACGAACTTCATGGCACCGTCCATGGCGCCGAAGAAGGCGCTCTCGCGCTCGAGGTCCTCGCGCTTCTGCTTGGCCTCCTCGGGCGTGATGA
>JAOPYU010000158.1 GCA_025964455.1 Thermoleophilia bacterium
ACCTCGATCCAGTTCGACGAGAACGCGTGCGTCATCATCGACGCCCAGCGCAACCCCCGCGGGACGCGCATCTTCGGCCCGGTTGCCCGCGAGCTTCGCGAGCGCAACTTCATGAAGATCGTCTCGCTGGCCCCGGAGGTGCTCTGATCATGGGTCGAGCAACCAAGGCACTCAAGATCCGCAAGGGTGACACCGTCGTGGTCGTCGCCGGCAAGGACAAGGGCAAGCGCGGCATCGTCGAGCGCGTCGATCGCGAGACGCAGCGCGTCGTCGTCGAGGGCGTCGCCATCGTCAAGCGCCACACCAAGGCGCGCCCGCCGATGAACGCCAACCAGTCCTCGCGGCAGCAGCAGCAGCCGCAGGGTGGCGTCATCGAGAAGCCCGCCGCAATCCACGTGTCGAACGTGGCGCTCATCGGACCCGCGTCCGGCAAGCCGACCCGTGTCGGCTTCCGCCTCGCGGACGACGGGCGCAAGGTGCGCGTCAGCCGACGCGACGACGTCGACCTCGACGAGACGAAGGGCAAGTGAGCTGAATGGCCCGCCTCAAGACCATCTACAACGACCAGTACCGCCAGGAGCTCAAGGAAGAGCTCGGGCTGAAGTCGATCATGCAGGTGCCGCGCATCGAGAAGATCACGCTGAACATGGGCGTGGGCGATGCGAAGGTCAACTCCAAGCTGCTCGATGCGGCCGTGGAGCAGCTGACGATCATCGCTGGCCAGAAGCCCGTCATCACGAAGGCGAAGAAGTCGGTCGCGACGTTCAAGCTGCGTGAGGAGATGCCCATCGGCACGAAGGTCACCCTTCGCGGCGAGCGCATGTACGAGTTCCTCGATCGCCTGCTCGTCACCGCGCTTCCGCGCATCCGTGACTTCCGCGGCATCAAGGCGACGGCGTTCGACAAGCAGGGCAACTTTGCGCTCGGTGTGACGGAGCAGACGATCTTCCCGGAGATCGACTACGACACCATCGACCAGGCTCGTGGCCTCGACATCGTGTTCACGATCAGCAACGGTTCGAAGGAGGGCTCCAAGCTCCTCCTCGACAAGTTCGGCTTTCCCTTCAAGAAGCCTGGCCAGCAGGCCTAGGGACGAGGACCAGGATCCATGGCGAAGACATCACTCAAGGTCAAGGCGGCTCGACCGCCCAAGTACGCGGTGCGCGGCTACACGCGATGCCGCATGTGCGGTCGCAGCAAGGCGGTGTTCCGCAAGTTCGGACTCTGTCGCATCTGCCTTCGCGAGATGGCGCACAAGGGGCACATCCCCGGCATGACGAAGGCAAGTTGGTGATTCAGGCATGAAGCAGACCATCGACATCAGCGAGATCCGCTACCGCGGCCAGGTCAATGACCCGGTCGGCGACATGCTGACTCGCATCCGCAACGCCAGCCGAGCCCTCAAGGACGAGGTCGCCATGCCGAGCAGCAAGCTGCTCGAGGCGATCTCCCGCATCCTGAAGCGCGAGGGATACATCGAGGACTACTCGGTGGAGCAGGGTCAGTACTGCAAGGTGCTGCTCGTGAAGCTCAAGTACACGCACGACCGCAAGCAGGTCATCACCGGCATCCGCCGGATGTCCAAGCCGGGTCGCCGCGAGTACGCCCCGAGCTCGCGCCTGCCCAAGGTGCTCGGCGGTCTCGGCATCGCCGTGCTGACGACGTCACGTGGCGTGATGACCAGCAAGGAAGCGTCCGGCCACAACGTGGGCGGCGAAGTCCTCTGCTACGTCTGGTAGCAGCCGAGCCACCCAGGCTCGCTCAAGCGAACGAGGAATACGGAAATGTCACGCATCGGAAAGCTCCCCATCTCGGTCCCCGCCGGGGTCGAGATCTCGGTTGACGCCGGCAACGTCGTCACCGTGAAGGGACCCAAGGGCTCGCTCACGCAGCAGCTCGACCGGGACATGGGCGTCGAGATCGAAGAGGGCACCCTCACGGTCACGCGACCGACTGAGCGGCCGCGCCACAAGGCGCTGCACGGGCTGTCGCGATCGCTGCTCCAGAACATGGTCACCGGCGTGACCGAGGGCTACGAGAAGCGCCTCGAGATCGTCGGCGTCGGCTACCGATTCGTGGCCAAGGGCACGGACATCGACCTGTCGGCCGGTTTCTCGCACCCGGTCATCCTGACTCCGCCGGACGGCGTGCAGTTCAACGTGATCGCGCCGAACCAGATGGCGATCGTCGGCATCGACAAGCAGGTCGTCGGCCAGGAGGCCGCCAAGATCCGCAAGCTTCGTCCGCCGGAGCCCTACAAGGGCAAGGGCATCAAGTACCAGGGCGAGCACATTCGCCGCAAGGTCGGCAAGCGCGCCCAGTAAGTCACGGGCTCCCACCGCGAACCAAGATAAAGAGCAGGGTCATGAGCAAGCGAACTCCCGAGCAGCTGCGCAAGCGCCGCCACATGAGCATCCGCAACAAGGTTGCGGGCGATGCGACGCGTCCGCGACTCGTCGTCCATCGCTCCAACCAGGGCATCGAGGCGCAGGTCGTCGACGATCGCGCCGGCGTCACGCTGGCTGCGGCGTCCTGGCAGGACGCATCGATCAAGAAGCTCGCACGGGCCGAGCGCGCGGAGAAGGTCGGCACGCTGCTGGCCGAGCGTGCGAAGGCAGCGGGCGTCGAGGCGGTCGTGTTCGACCGTGGCGGCTACCTGTACCACGGGCGCGTGAAGGCGCTCGCCGACGCGGCCCGCTCCGGCGGCCTGCAGTTCTAGGACGGTTGTCGCAGTTCGAGTTCCGCGAGCGGAATCGAACCGCAACAACCGCGAATTGGATCCAGAGGAAACACCATGGCTGAGAGCCGAGCAGGTACATACAACGGACGCGAGCTCCAGGAGCGCGTCGTCCAGATCAACCGCGTGTCGAAGGTCGTCAAGGGCGGCCGCCGATTCAGCTTCACCGCGCTGGTCGTCGTCGGCGACGAGATCGAGCACGTCGGTGTCGGCTACGGCAAGGCGAACGAGGTTCCGGTCGCGATCTCCAAGGCACTTGAGGAGGGTCGCAAGAACATCATGCGCATCCCCAAGGTCGGTGGCACGATCCCGCACCAGATCGAGGGTCGCTTCGGCGCCGGTCACGTGTTCCTGAAGCCGGCCAGCGCCGGTACCGGCGTCATCGCCGGTGCAGGCGTGCGTGCAGTGCTCGAGCTCGGTGGCGTCAAGGACGTCCTGAGCAAGTGCATCGGTACCCGCACGCCGGTCAACATGGTTCGCGCGACGGTCAACGCCATCGAGCAGCTGCGACTGCCCGAGGACGTCGCCGCGCTGCGCGGCAAGACGGTCCAGGAAGTGCTCGGCTCCCGCCTCGCGTGGAGCGCCGAGACCGGCCACGTCGGCGTGACCACGTCGCAGTGGGCCAAGCAGGAGGGTGGCGCACTCGTCGAGGCGAGCGCCGCCGAGCTGAGCGACGCGGGCAAGGCGCTCGACGCCGAGCATGCGGACGAGCCCGCGGAGGCCGCAACGGCGACCGCGACCCTCGAGCCCGAGGCGACGGAGGCCCCCGAGGCCGTCGAGACCGACGCCGCGGACGCACCCGAGGCCCCTGCTGACGAGACGACCGACAGCACCGAGAGCGAGTGACGACCATGTCTACCAAGCTGAAGATCACCCAGACGCGCAGCCGCATCGGCCAGAAGCAGCGCCACCGTGCGACGCTCGACACCCTCGGGCTGCGCAAGATCAACGACACGACGATCCGTGAGCGCACCGACGTGCTGGACGGTCAGCTCCGGCTGGTCAACCACCTCGTGCGCGTCGAGGAAGCGAAGGAGGCCTGACATGACGGCTCCACTCGAAGAGACCAAGGGGCTCCACAGCCTCGCACCCGCCAAGGGTGCAACCAAGGCACGCAAGCGGATCGGGCGCGGCCCGGCGAGCGGCACCGGCAAGACGTCCGGTCGTGGCCACAAGGGTCAGAACTCTCGTTCCGGCGGCGGCGTCCGCCCGGGCTTCGAGGGTGGCCAGATGCCGATCTACATGCGCGTCGGCAAGCTGCGTGGCTCGAACAAGAAGATGTCCATGCCGATGGGTCCGTTCCGGACGCACACGCTGCCCGTGAACGTCGAGGCCCTCGCCGGCTTCGATGCGGGCACCGAGGTGACGCCCGAGCTGCTCAAGCAGGCTGGTGTGCTCAAGCACCTCAAGCACCCGGTCAAGATCCTGGGTCGTGGCGAGCTCGGCGTGAAGCTGACGGTCGTCGCCCACGCGGTGAGCGATTCGGCACGCGCCAAGATCGAGGCCGCTGGTGGCACCGTGCAGCTGATCGAGGGCCCCAAGCCCCACGGTCGCCACGCTGCCAAGCTCGAGAAGCAGGCTGCGTACGAGGCCGGCAAGTCCGGCAGCGCGACGTCCGAGCCGAAGGCCGAGAAGGCCGACGCGCCTGCCGACGACGCCTGACGTTCGCCGACAGCCAGTCACACGTCACGGAAACGGGCCCGCTCACGCGGGCCCGTTCTCGTTCCCACGGCCGAACCAGCTTCGGATGTACCGTTCGTGTCGTTGGACGACGGATTCGGTACATGCGAGGTGTGGGTAGTGCGATTGGGTGAGCCGCCCGGTCGACATCATCCGCATGCCCTCGGAGTTCCGCGTGAACCCGTTCGGGCAGCTCGGCAAGCGGCTCGTGCTCGGGCTCGTGATGCTGCTCATCACGGCTGTCGGCACCTACGTCGAACGTGACGGCTACAACGACACGGCGGACGGCAAGGTCGACCTGCTCGACGCGATCTACTACTCGACCGTCTCGATCACGACGACCGGTTACGGCGACGTCGTGCCGGTCTCGGATGCGGCGCGACTGTTCACGACGATCATCGTGACGCCCGCCCGGATGGTGTTCCTGGTCCTGCTCGTCGGCACCTCCGTCGAGCTCATCACCCTGGCGTCGCGCACGATCCTGCGCGAGAACCGATGGAGGAAGAACGTGCACGACCATGTCGTCATCTGCGGCTTCGGCGTGAAGGGCCGCGCCGCCTTCGAATCGCTGCGCGAGCAGGGCACGCCCGGCGAGCAGATGGTCGTGATCGATCCCGGCATCGAGGAGATCGCCGCCGCCGCGCGCCTGGGCTGCGTCGGCATCCATGGCGACGCGTCGAGCAACGAGCACCTCGAAGCCGCGCGGGTGGACCGCGCGCGCGTCGTCATCGTCACCCCGCACCGCGACGATGCAGCCGTGCTGATCACGCTCTCGGTGCGCCAGCTCAATCCCAGCGTGCACATCGTCGCCGCGGCTCGCGAGCTCGAGAACGCGCCGCTCCTGCGCCGCAGCGGCGCCGACGTCGTGCTCACCACGTCCGGCGCGACCGGGCGCATGATGGGCATGGCCGCCGTCGCGCCGCACTACGTCCAGGTGGTGGAGGAGCTGCTTGAGACGGGCAGCGGCCTCGACCTGGTGGAGCGTCGCGTCACGCAGGAGGACGCCGGTCCGCTCACGTCCCACCGCCGTCCGGGCGAGCTGGTGCTCGCCGTGTTCCGCGACGACCAGCTCGTTGCGCGCAACCCGGACGGCGAGTTCCAGCTCCTCGCGGGCGACGGCGTCGTCAGCGTCTCGGCCCCGCCGGTGGAGGCCAAGGCCTGACCTGTTGGACCTGCGCGCCCACGGGCGGGGAGGTCTACGGTAGGGTGCTGCGTCATGGGAACCATCTCCTTCTCCTCGCTCGGTAACGTCTTTCGCCTGCCGGAGCTGCGCACCAAGCTGCTCTTCACGCTGGCGATGCTCGCGATCTACCGGCTGGGCTCGTTCATCACGGTCCCCGGCGTCGACACGCAGACGATCAGCGACGCGCTGGGCGGCGGCATCTTCGACTTCCTGAACCTGTGGACCGGCGGCGGCCTCGGCAACGCCGCGATCTTCGGGCTCGGCATCATGCCGTACATCACCGCGAGCATCATCACGCAGCTCATGGCGGTCGTCGTGCCCTCCCTGGCCGCGCTCCAGAAGGAGGGCGAGATGGGCTACATGAAGATCAACCGCATGACCCGCTTCCTCGCGATCGGCCTCGCGGCGCTGCAGAGCATCGGCTTCTTCCTCGTGCTCAAGTCACAGACCGTCGGCAACGGCGAGTCGGTGTTCGTCAAGGACGCCGACCTCACCAAGGTGAGCGGCATCGCGCTCATGCTCCTGTTCGTCGTCTCGATGACGACGGGTACCGCGCTGCTCATGTGGATCGGCGAGCTGATCACCCAGCGCGGCATCGGCAACGGCATGTCACTGCTCATCTTCGCGTCGATCATCTCCGGCATCATCCCGGGCATCCAGACCTGGATGCAGCTGCCGATCGGCACCCGCCTCGCCGTGCCGGTGCTGCTCGTGGTCGTCACCGCCGCGGTCGTGTTCATCCAGGAAGGCCAGCGCCGCATCCCGGTGCAGTACGCCAAGCGCATGGTCGGTCGCAAGATGACGAGCGGCGGGTCCACGTACCTGCCGATGCGCGTGAACATGGCGGGCGTCATCCCGATCATCTTCGCGTCGGCGCTCATGGCGTTCCCGACGCTCGTCGGCTCGAGCATCCCGAACCAGGAAGTCCAGGACTTCATCAACACGTACCTGGGCCCGTACAGCTACGTGGGCGTGACGATCACCGCCGCGTTCGTGATCCTGTTCACGTTCTTCTACACGCTCGTGCAGTTCAACCCGGTCGACCAGGCTGACAACCTCAAGAAGTACGGCGGCTTCATCCCCGGCGTGCGCCCGGGTGCGCCCACCGCGCAGTACCTGAACCGCGTGATCGTGCGGCTGACGTTCTTCGGCGCGCTGTACCTCGCGGTGCTCATCATCATGCCCGCGATCTTCGTGAACGTGTTCGGCATCAACCAGCGCGTCTCCAACGCGTTCGGTGGTACCACCATCCTCATCGTCGTGGGCGTGGCGCTCGACACGATGCGCCAGATGGAGTCGCAGCTCGTCATGCGCAACTACGAGGGCTTCCTGAAGTAGCCGCCTGACGCGGCGCATTGCTGCTTTGCAAGGGCTCCAACGCACCACCAGTGCGATGGAGCCCTTTCTCATTGCACTGCTTGGTCGGGCGGCTCCGTCCACGTAGGGGTCACCGGCGCTCCGGGATTGCCCCACCACAGAGGGTCGTGGGGCGTCCACTCCGGAGGTCACTTCGTCCGGACATCTGAGGTCGTGCGACGGATATGCGGACGAAGTGTCAACGCCCGTTCGACTGCGTCCAGACTTCGGTGTCACAGGGCAGGTGATCCGGACGGGGTGCTGGACTGACGCTCCACGGGCCGACTGAATCCGAATTCGTACGCCGATGCAGGACGCTCTCGGATCCGGTCGCGGGCGACTGACGACCGAATCCGGGTTCGTCCCTCAGGTCAGGACGTCCTCGGATTCGGTCGCACCGCCACGTCGCCGCATCGCCGCATGACCGCATCGCGTCGTCAGCGTCGTCAGCGCCGTCAGCGCCGCTCGGGGTACTCGCCGCGGCGGCGGGCCTTGGTGTAGCCGCGTGCCTTCGTCATGAACTCCGCGCTGAGTTCACGACGCACGCGCTCGTCGACACGGGCCTGGGCGCGGCGCGTCTCGCGCTCGAGCTTGCGCCACTCGCTGACCGCGTGCGCGGGCAGGTCGCCCGCCTCGATCGAGGCATCGACCGCACACCCGGGCTCGCCGTCGTGGTGACAGTCGCGGAAGCGGCAACGCGCGGCGAGCTCGCTGATCGCCGTCGACTCGAGCGCCGCGGTGTCGACGTCGGCGTGCATGCCGACCGAGCGGATGCCCGGCGTGTCGACGAGCAGGGCCCCGTGCGGCAGCGGCACGAGCCGACTGACGCTCGTCGTGTGACGACCGGTGCCCGTCGCGCGACGATCACCCACCGCGAGCAGCGGCTCGCCGATGAGCGCATTGGCGATCGACGACTTGCCGGCACCGGACGCGCCGACGATCGTCGCCGTCGTGCCCGGACCGAGCAGGTCGCGGACCTCCTCGATGCCACGACCATCGACGATGCTGGTGACGATCGTGGGCGCCCCCGCGATCTCGTCGGGGAGATCGGCGAACGAAGCTCGATCGTCGCCATCCTCGAGGCGATCGGCTCCGGTCAGGAGCACGACGACCTCGATGCCGCCCGCAGCGGCGATCGCCACGAAGCGCCCGATGCGCGCCGTGTTGATCGATCGGTCCGGGTCGAGTGCCTCCGCGACGAGGACCAGGTCGAGGTTCGCCGCAAGTGCCTGCGGCGCGCTCACCCCGTCGACGCGACGCCGCGCGAGCACGCCGTCACGCGGCAGGCGGGCACGGGCGAACCCGTACCCGTCAGCCCCGAGCTCCGGCGGCTCGATGAGCATCCAGTCGCCGACGACGGCCGGATCGAGGACGTCATCACCCGTGGGCGCGGACCGATCGCGCACGTGGCGAAGCGTGGCGTCGCCGGCAGCGACGAGCAGCATGCGCCCGCGATCGACCCGAACGACGCGGGCAGGGATGGCGGCTGGATGTTCGGAGAGGAGGTCGACGGGAGCCGAGCGCGCAGCGCGCGCCCAGCCGAGCCCGGCGAGGTCGAAGGGTGCGAACGACGCCTCGAAGGCGGCTCGCGTCGTGGTGGACTGGGAATCGCGCACCGGAGTGCGCGGAAGGTCGGCGGGCACGGATGCGCCCGGCGAGGAGCGATGCTGATGCAACGGAAAACCGTCCTGTGAAGCAGGAACGGGTCGACGAAGACGGCCGGCGGGCCGCCGCTCACGCGGCGGTCAGGAGCCGGAGGCCACACTCGACCCGGGTGCGGCGCAGGCGATGCAGGCGATGTCTGGCATGTCGCGCTCCTCTCGGGTCGGTGGCGATTCGGCCGCGGTGGTGCGGCCGAGCAACCTCCTGACGGTAGCGCGTCGGCGCACGCCGCGCAACCCCGCCCGACACCCCGCCGTGCCCGCGATCCACGCCCGAGGTAGACTTGGCACTTCACGCGGACGATGGATTTCGGCGCTGCGACGGCGCGCGCCACTGGAGGCTGAGCGACATGCATACACCGACGGTGCTGATCATGGGCCCGCCCGGAGCGGGCAAGGGCACGCAGGCGGGCCACCTCGTCGAGGCGTACGGCCTCCGCCACGTCGCCACGGGCGACCTGCTCCGCGATGCCGTCGCGAACGAGACCGAGCTCGGCCTGCAGGCGAAGGGCTTCATGGACGCCGGCAACCTCGTGCCCGACGCGCTCATCATCGGACTCATCCGCGAGGTCGCCGCCGACCTGCCCGACGACTCCGGCATCCTGCTCGACGGGTTCCCGCGCACGCGAGCCCAGGCCGTCGCCCTCGACGAGACGCTCGGGGTGCTCGACCGCGACGTCGACGTCGTGCTCGACATCCGCGTCCCCGACGACGTGCTCGTGGAGCGCCTGTCCGGTCGCTGGATCTGCCGCACGTGCCAGACGCCCTACAACGTGAACACCCGTCCGCCCAAGGTCGAGGGCGTGTGCGACCTCGATGGTGGCGAGCTGTACCAGCGCAGCGACGACACCGCAGATGCGGTGCGCAATCGCCTGCAGGTCTACGCCGACCAGACCGCGCCCGTCGCCGGCTACTACGCCGACCACGGCAGCCTCGTCACCATCGACGGCAACCAGTCCGCCGACGAGGTGCGCGCCGCGCTCGACGCCGCGATGCACCCGGTCACGACCGGCAGTTGACCCGCGTGCGCGTCCGGCGCATCAGTTCGCTGTACCGCTCGATCGTGCCGTGGAACCCCGCCACGGGCTGGGCGCTGTCGACGTCGTGCTCCGTGTTCGTGTCGGCGAGCTTCGCGCACGGCGTCACCGCGGGCTTCCGCGGCGCCGTCGCGGTGTTCCTCGCGTGGGCGATCACCCGTGAACTCGCGCCGAAGCGTGGCATCGCATCCATGCTCGCGCCGTTCGCCGGCGTGGCGTTCGCGATCCCCGGCGACACCGACCTGCTCGCCTGCGTCGGCGTGCTGCTCGCCGCACGGGTCGCGTCCCGCAGCATCGGCGACCCGCCGACACCCATCGACCGCATCGCGCTCGTGCCGATCGCCGGCTGGCTCGCGACGCGCCCGGTCGGGCTGCCGGTGGCGCTCATCCTCGCCGCCGTCGTGTTCGTCCAGGACCACGACCGACGCCTGCGCTTCACCGGCGCGCTCATGCTCGTCGCCGCGCTCGCCGTCGGGTCGACCGAGGGAACCCTCACCGCGCGCGGCGGGTGGGAGGATCCCGCGCTCGCAGCGCAGGCGCTCATGGCGCTCGCAGCGGGCTGCGCGATCGTGCTGCTCGCCTGGCCACTTCCGCGCCTGCTGCGGACGCGCGACGATCGCCGTCGCGGCCCGCTGCACGGCGCACGCATCCGGGTCGCGCGCGTGGTGACGATCGCAGCGGTCGCTGCCGCGGTCGTGTGGGTCGGCACGTCAGGCGTGTTCGAGCTCTCGTCCGCATCAGCCGCGATCGTCGCGGCAGCACTCGGCGGCGCCGGCGCTCGCGCCGCACGCACCCCCGACACCGACTGACACCTCGCGATCCGCCGCCCGGTCGGGCGTGTGCGCTACTGGTCCTCGAGGGCGTGTCGACCGTCCCCCTCGAACGTGCGCTCGTCGCCCGAGAACTCCACCTCGTCGGTCGCGTCGAGCTGCCCCTGCACGGTGTCGCGGCCCAGCTCCCCGCTCGAGGTCTGCGTCTCGCTCGGATCGGTGCCGGCCCCGGGCGAGCCGATCGTGGAGCCGCCCATCGAGTCCGTGCTGTCGGATCCGCCCGCGTGCGTGGCAGTGATGACGTTCTCGCCGTCGTCCGTGGCGTTGTCGGACAGGTCCGCCTGCTCGTAGATCGGGACGCCCGTGTCGCGCTCCATCCACTGCTCCTGGGCGATGAGCCCCTGTTCCATCTCCATCTGGGCCTGGTGGCGCTCCCGAGCAGCCTGCTCGCCGTCGCGCAGTGCCTCTGCCTCTCGCTCGACCATGTGGTCCATCCCTCCGGGTTCGTGGTCTCGCACCACACGTGCCCGGATGCGCATCCGATACGCTTCGACCATGATCATCAGGAAGTCAGCCAAGGACATCGAGCTCATGCAGCGCTCCGGCGCGGTCCTCGCACAGGCCCATGACCTGCTCGCGCCGCTCGTGAAGGTCGGCATGACCACGCGCGAGCTCGATCGCATCGCGGAGGAGTTCATCCGCGACAACGGCGGCACGCCGACGTTCAAGGGCTACCAGGGATTCCCGTCGACGCTCTGCACGAGCGTGAACCACAAGGTCGTCCACGGGATCCCCGACGACGAGCCGCTCGCCGAGGGCGACCTGCTGTCGATCGACTGCGGCGTGACGCTGCGCGGCTGGGTCTCGGACTCGGCGCGCTCCTACGTCGTGGGAGGCACGGGCGGCGGCGAGGCGCAGCGCCTCATCGACGTGAGCTACGACGCGCTCGAGGCGGGCATCGCCCAGTGCGAGCCCGGCAACACGGTCGGCGACATCGGCCACGCGGTCCAGCAGGTCGCGGAGGCGGGCGGGTTCCACGTGATCCGCAAGCTCGTCGGCCACGGCGTGGGCCGCAACATGCACGAGGAGCCCCAGGTTCCGAACTACGGCACGCAGGGATCGGGCCCGGTGCTCGAGACCGGATACGTGTTCGCGATCGAGCCGATGATCGCGATCGGCACCATCGACATCGTCGAGGATCCGGCCGACGGGTGGTCGATCTACACCGCCGACGGGTCGCTCGCGGCGCACGTGGAGCACACGATCGCGGTCACCGAGGACGGCCCGGTCGTGCTCACACGGTCCATCTGAGCTCCCCCTGACGTATCTCCAGCGGGTGCTGCAGGTTTGTGCACGATCGTCGGCCCACGCGCCGGCGTGCCGATTCTGATACAGTCGTCATTCGCGGCCGAGGGTGGCTTGCCGTGCGTGCGTGCACGCAGGGACGACGAGGTTGGTGTGCCCACACCAGCCCCGGCGAACACCTCCTTCGCGCGCGATGAATTTCCAGAAAGCCCAACCGCCCTTGGAGGGTCCCAATGAAGGTCCGACCTTCGGTCAAGCCGATGTGCGACAAGTGCCGCATCATCCGACGTCACGGTCGCGTGCTCGTCATCTGCAAGGACCCCAACCACAAGCAGCGGCAGGGCTAGTAGCCCGCGCGGCTGAGCTTTTCCACCAGGCAGACGAGGAACCACACGCATGGCACGTATCTCAGGCATCAACCTCCCGCCCAACAAGCGCGCGGAGATCGGCCTCACCTACATCTACGGCATCGGACTGACGACCGCGCAGAAGACGCTGGACGACTGCGAGATCAACCGGGACGCGAAGATCCGCGACCTGACCGAGGACGAGGTCACGAAGCTCCGTGGCTACATCGACCAGAACCTGACGGTCGAGGGTGACCTGCGCCGCGAGCGGGCGCAGAACATCAAGCGCCTCATGGAGATCGCGTGCTACCGCGGCATCCGCCATCGCCGAGGCCTCCCGGTCCGCGGCCAGGCGACCAAGACCAATGCGCGCACGCGCAAGGGCCCGAAGAAGACCGTTGCCGGCAAGAAGAAGGCAACGAAGTAATACCCACGGCGTGATCCAGGGCCCGGCGGCGCTTGCGTCGCACATCGGACCCGCACGAGACCACACCCCCAACGAAGGACGCACCACCAGATGGCACCGCCTCGCAAGACCCAGGCCCGCTCACGCGCGGGCCGCAAGGCCAAGAAGAACATTCCCGTCGGCCGCGCGTACGTGAAGACGTCGTTCAACAACACGTTCGTCACGCTCACCGACCGCCAGGGCGACGTGATCGTCTGGGCGAGCGCCGGCACCGCTGGCTTCAAGGGCTCGAAGAAGTCGACCCCCTACGCCGCACAGGTGACCGCGGACCAGGCAGCACGCGCCGGCATGGAGCACGGCCTGCAGAAGGTCGAGGTCTTCGTGCGAGGTCCGGGTTCCGGTCGCGAGACCGCCGTTCGTGCGCTCTCCGCTGCTGGCCTCGAGGTCACCAGCGTCAAGGACATCAGCCCCCAGGCCCACAACGGTTGTCGCCCCAAGGCGCGACGCCGCGTCTGATCAGCAAGGACGACTGACTTACCATGGCTCGATACACCGGCCCCGCATGCAAGCTCTGCCGACGAGAAGGGCTCAAGCTCTTCCTCAAGGGCGAGCGCTGCCTCACCGAAAAGTGCGCCATCGAGCGCCGTGCCTACCCCCCGGGTCAGCACGGTCGCGGGCGCATCAAGCAGAGCGAGTACCTCACGCAGCTGCGCGAGAAGCAGAAGGCTCGCCGCTACTACGGCCTGCTCGAGAAGCAGTTCCGCGGCTACTACGAGAAGGCCTCGCGCAAGGAAGGCATCACGGGTGAGAACCTGCTCCGCCTCCTCGAGCAGCGCCTCGACAACGTGGTCTACCGCCTCGGCTTCGGCGCCAGCCGCGCCCAGGCGCGCCAGCTGATCCGCCACGGGCACTTCGCCGTGAACGGCCGACGCGTGACGATCCCGTCGTTCCAGGTCAAGCCTGGCGACGAGCTCGCCCTCAAGCACGAGCGCGCCAAGGACGTGATCCTGTCCGCGACGGACCTGGTCGCGAGCGTCCCGGCGTGGCTGCAGGCCGACCACGAGAACCTCTCGGGCAAGGTCGTCCGCTCTCCCGAGCGCGACGAGATCGACGTGCCCGTCCAGGAGCAGCTGATCGTCGAGCTCTACAGCAAGTAGCAGGCATTCCTCCGGGCGCGTCGAAGGCGCGTCTGGATATACGCAATACGCACAACCCAGTAGGGAAGGTCACCCCAGGTGCTCGAATTCCAGATCCCCAAGATCAGCCACGAAGAGCTCGACGACACGCGCGGTCGTTTCGTGGTCGAGCCGCTTGACCGCGGCTTCGGCTACACGTTCGGAAACTCCCTGCGCCGCGTGCTGCTCTCGTCGCTTGAGGGTGCCGCCATCGCAAGCGTCAAGATCGAGGGCGTCGCCCACGAGTTCTCGACGATCAAGGGCGTCCGCGAGGACGTGACCGACATCGTGCTCAACATGAAGCGCGTCGTCTGCAAGCTCCACGGCGAAGAGGAAGAGATTCGCGTCCAGCTCGTCAAGGAGGGCCCCGCGGTGGTCACGGCCGCGGACATCGACGCTCCCGCCGAGCTCGAGGTCCTCAACCCCGAGCAGGAGATCGCCAACCTCGAGGACGGCGCGCTGCTCGAGCTGACGCTCGTCATCCGCCGTGGCCGCGGCTACGCCAGCGCGGACGACAACCGAGGTACCGACACCACGATCGGCGTCATCCCGATCGACTCGATCTTCTCGCCGGTCCGCCGCGTGAGCTACGACGTCGAGGCAGCTCGCGTCGGCCAGCGCACGGACTACGACAA
>JAOPYU010000162.1 GCA_025964455.1 Thermoleophilia bacterium
TCGATTGCGACCTGGGTGAACGACGAGACCCGCATTCCTCCCAGCTCGATGACACCAGCGGCTGCATCCCGCGTCTGGTGCACCTCGATCCAGTGCACCGGAGGCTTGCGTTCACGGTTCCACGCTGTGACATGGACCTGGCCAGAGCGCCGATGCCATGCGCCATGCATCGCTGCGGCCGTCTCGTGTGAGAGCCAGCCAGCCGTGCCGACCCATGCGAGCGCGCAGACCCGCCGCATGCGTTCATCCAGCTCGAACGGCATCGCTCCCGGCACGTAGACGCCGGGAAGTACACGTCGGATAATGCCGCGACAGACCCGGACCTGGAGATGATGGGCGCCGATGCCACGCTCTGCGAACGACTCGACAGAGGCTGCGCCGCCATGCTCGGCGAACACGTCGGACATGATGGATTCGATGTCGAGCGAGCTCTGCACCGGAACATCGTCGGGCAATCCGTGTCACGCAACTCGCACGACGTGCATCAGCTCCCTGACAGGTCACTGAAACCATTCGACACACTCCCGGACCTACCCGTGCGCGACAAGTCGACAGGGGGCGGAAGGGGGTTGGGACAGAGACTGGAACGCGCGTGACAAGCCACGTCACTGAATCCGTTCGACACACTCCCGGACGTACCCATGCGCGACAAGTCGAGAGGAACAGGGGGCGGAATGGGGGGCGGAACAGGGGGCGGAATGGGGGGTGGGACGGGCTGTGGGACGCGTCACGCGCCGGTGGTGACCTCGAGGCGCGGGAACAGCGGTGATGGCTTGGTCACGGGGCGACCGGAGGCGATGCCCCAGCTCCAGCCGGCGAGCTCGTCGGCCGTGACACCGAAGGTGCCTGCGATGTTGACGCTCGTGGTCGGCATGAAGGGCGAGAGCGCGTAGGAGACGGCGATCAGGCCCTCGACCAGCTCACCGAGCGTGGCATCGAGCAGCGCCGCCTGCTCCGGATCCTTGGCGAGCTTCCACGGCGCGCGCTCCTCGACGAGACGGTTGAGCGAACGGACGTACACCCAGATCGTCTCGAGCGCGGCTGACAGGTCGTGCTCGCCGAGCTGGATGCGCCACTTCTCGATCATGACGTTGGCCTGCACCGCCATCTCGACGCCAGACGGGACCTCCGGGACCGGCGCTGTCGTGCCATCCTCGGCGCGGTACTTCACGAGCATCGCGGCTGTCCGGCTGACGAGGTTGCCCAGGTCGTTTGCGAGCTCGCCGTCGTAGCGACGCTCGTACCCCTCCTGCGACACGGCGCCGTCCTGGCCGAACTGCACCTCGCGGAACAGGTAGAAGCGCAGCGGATCCGGGCCGTGGGCCTCGATGAGCGGGAACGGGTCGAGGGCGTTGCCCATCGACTTGCCCATCTTGTCGCCACCGACCGTCAGGTAGCCGTGGATGAACAACAGCTCAGGCACGTCGAAGCCGACGCTCATGAGGAACGCGGGCCAGTACACCGCGTGGAACTTCAGGATGTCCTTGGCCAGCACCTGAACGGTGGGCGGCCAGAACGACCCGGTCAGGTCCTCGCCCTCGCGGGCGTAGGTGAGCGCCGACGCGTAGTTGAACAGCGCATCGATCCAGACGTAGAAGACCTGGGTGTCGTCCCACGGCACGTCGACGCCCCAGCTGATGGAGCTGCGGCTGATCGACAGGTCCTCGAGCTGCTCGATGAGCCCGAGCGCCTCGTTGTAGCGCGACTTCGGCTGGATCCACTCCGGGTTGGCCCGGAAGTGCTCGAGCAGGCGCTCCTTGTACGCGCTCAGGCGGAAGAACCAGTTGGTCTCCTCCATGTGCTCGACCGGACGCTTGTGGATGGGGCAGGTGTTGCCCTCTTCCAGCTCACCGTCGTTGTAGTAGCGCTCACACCCGGTGCAGTACCACCCCGAATACGTGTCCTGGTAGATGTCACCCTGCTCGTGCATCTTCTTCGCGACGCGCTGGACGAAGGCCTTGTGTGCATCGTCGGTCGTGCGGATGAAGAAGTCGTTCTCGACGTCGAGCAGCGGCAGCAGGTCGCGGAAGCGCTGCGAGATGCGGTCGGTGAACGCCTGCGGATCCTCGCCCGCCTCCGCCGCGGCCTCTGCGATCTTGGAGCCGTGCTCGTCGGTGCCGGTCAGGTAGAAGGCGTCGCGGCCCACGAGCCGCTGGAAGCGGGTCATGGCGTCAGCGGCGATCGTCGTGTACGCGTGCCCCAGGTGCGGCGTCGAGTTCACGTAGTAGATCGGCGTCGTGACGTAGAAGGAATTCGTGGTGCTCATGCGTGCTCCGCTGCGCGCGCGGGATCGCGAGCGCGCTCGTGTGACGTGTTCGGGTCGATGCCCGTTTGCGCGTCCGGCCATGCTAGCGGGTCCCACGAGGGATCCTCGAGCGTCGCCCACCAGAGCGGATCATCCGGCGGCCCCTGGCGCGGCAGGTGCACGTCGAATGGCGCGTGCATCGTCGTCTGGGTGCGCGCCTTGCTCGTTCGCCGGTGGGCCTGACGCCGCTGGCGACGAGCGATCGCCGCGATCGCGGCCAGCGCGAGCAGCGACGCGAGCACCCCTGCCACGTCGGGCCAACTGCCCCGCTCCACCTCCGGTGGGCTCGACCCGATCGGTGCGGCGTCAGGGACGTCTTGCCCAGCCGAGGCGCCGCCAGCATCAGCCACACCCGTAGCGAGACGAAGCTGGGAGCGCAGCACTGGGCCTGGACGCATCGATCCTGCTCCGCCAGCACCCCCACCCGCTCCAGGAGCGCCGGTCCACCGTCCAGGACCGCCGTTGCGGTGCGCGGCTCGTGACGCGGCTGCGATCCGGCTGTCCGATGCACGGTACGCGGTTGGGGGCGCGCTCACGTGGCCAGCGTGCTGACGGGAAACACGCCTCGCGACAGGCGCAAGGTGCGGCGCGACGTCTCCCGTGCGCGTCGCTCGTGCGAGGTGGCTCTCGTCATGCGCCTGTCGCGGGCCGATCGGCCTGGACCCGTCACGACTCGTCAGCTCGAACACGCCAAGCGCGATGCCTCGAACCGGGCCGAGCACACTGGTCGACCACGGAGTGGAGGGCGAGATTCCATCAGCTGGTTGGACCCACCTGGTTGCCCTCGGCGCGCTGGCGTGTCCTGCACTCGCGTGGCCAGCCGCAGGTGCATCGAGCCGCGCGGTGCCCGCGATGGCCTCGCCGAGTCGCCGAGCGATGGCGCCTGAGATCGTCGTGCGATCGCCATCGGCATTCTCGGCAGCCGGGGCGACATGTCGCGCACCAGTGACACGGAAGTAGCGGCTCCGGCGCTCCGGGTCATACGCGCCGACCTGCACCCGTGAGCCGCGCCCGAGCACGCCGCCAGCCTCCACCGCTACGCCTTCCGCGACGCTGATCCGTTCGAGGCCGGTCAGCGTCACGATCACCGGCGCGCCATCGATCCGTGCATCGAGCGTGACCACCTGCCGCCCCGCCACGCGCCCGGCGAACCGGACTCGCCCCGCGACCGGCGCGCTCACGCGTCCACCCACCGCGACCACCCCGGCGGCGCGGTGCCAGCCACGCTCGAACCGGCGCGCCTCTTCGTACCGCCATGGCTCGACGATGCGATACCAGCCCGCGCCCAGCTCGAGGGTCGGTGCCTCAGCCGCCCGCGCCGGCGGCGTCACCCACAGCGCGAGCGCGGCAGCGAGCAACAACAACATGGAGCGTGGCCGGCAAGGTCCCATGGGGCACGTTCGCGCATCGACCGTCACGACATGCGCACCACGTGTGCCAGGAGCGGATCGTGTCAGTGACGCATCACGAACCGGCGTCGTGGGTCGCGTCGTAGAGCTCGCGCGCGGATCCGCCCAGGTGCTCGGCAACGATGCGCGTCGCATCCTTTCGACGCACCCCCGCAGTCGCCATCGCTTCCACGAGCCCGACCGCGCGCGGGTCCAGCCCCGCCGCCCGCGATGGGGCGAGCGCGTCGAGCACCAGCACGACCTCGCCCTTCACGTCTTCCGCGAACCGATCGGCGAGGTCGGCCGCCACGCCGCGCGCCACCTCCTCGTGGCGCTTGGTCAGCTCGCGACACACCGTCACCGCGCGCTCCGGCTGCTCCTGGGCGATGAGCGCGAGCGTACGCCCGAGCCGGTGCGGCGACTCGAACGCCACGAGGACATCCGTCGCGTGACGCACGATCACGGTCCGCAGCTCGCCCTCGACCCGGGGCAGGAATCCAACGAAGCGATAGCCGTCGCCGCGAGCTCCCGCCGCGCCGACGGCCGCTGCCACCGCGCTCGGGCCCGCCACCGACTCCACACGGGTGCCCGCCGCATGCGCGGCCTGCACCAGCTCGGCGCCCGGGTCGCTGACGCTCGGCGTGCCTGCGTCGCTCACGAGCGCGACGTCCTGGCCCTGCTCGAGCAGCGCGACGATGCCCGCCGCGCTCGCCCGCTCGTTGTGCTCGTGATAGGCGAGCAGGCGCGGCACCGGGTCGACGCCCAGCAGGTCCAGCAGGCGTCGCGTCGTGCGCGTGTCCTCGCACGCGACCACGTCGACCTCCCCGAGCACCCGACGCAGTCGCGGCGACGCGTCCTCGAGGTTGCCGATCGGGACCGCGCACACGAACAGCGTGCCCGTCCCGCCCGGCTCCTCAGCAGCATCGCCGGGCATCACGCGCCCTGCGCGTCTGCGAGCCCGTCGCGCGCCATGAGCGCCGCGCCGACCATCCCGGCGTCCGGCCCGAACTTCGCAGGGACCACCTCGACGAAGGTGTTGCCGGGCGGCAGCGCTCGCTCGACGAGCATCTGGCGCGCCACCGGCAGGATGATGTCGAGCGCCGGGGTCAGTCCGCCGCCGACGGCGATCATCCCCGGGTTGAAGATGTTGACGAGGTTGGCGAGCGCGACGCCCAGCCGTTCGCCGAGCCGCTCCAGCAGCGCGACACAGCTCGCATCCCCCGCGTGCGCGAGGCGCAGCACCGTCTCGCCGCGCGCGGGCTCACCGGATGCGACCTCGCGCCCCAGGGGCGAATCCGGGTTCGCCGCCGCGTAGACCGCGGCGTCACGCGCAAGCGCATTGCCGCTCACGAACGTCTCGATACATCCAATCCCGGGGCAGTTGGGAGCCACGCAGGCCGGGCCGTCGTAGTCGATCGACATGTGTCCGAGCTCGGCGCCTGCACCGATAGCGCCGCGCACGATCCGCCCGCCGGAGATGATCCCGCCCCCGAATCCGGTGCCCAGCGTGATCATGAGCAGGTCGTCGGTGACCCCGGCACCCGCCCCGAGCCGCTGTTCGGCGAGCGCGGCGACGTTCGCGTCGTTGTCGAGGAAGACCGCGAGACCCGTGCGCTCGTGCAGGATGTCCCGAAGGGGCAGGTTCGCGATCGGCAGGTTGGCCGCGAGCACCGCCATGCCGGTCCGCTGGTCGATCGTCGTGGGAATGCCGAATCCGACGGCCCGAACGGGCTCCGTCGCCTGGGCCACGAGGTCCTCCACCGTGCGCACGAGGGCGTCGACCAGGTCGTCGGTGCCGAGCTCGCCGACCTCCACGCGGTCGCGCGAGACGACCTGCCCGGAGCCGTCGAACAGCCCCGACATGAGCTTGGTCCCACCGAGATCGATGCCGATCACGGCACCCTCGTCTACGTTCGTCGCCATCGGGTTACCTATAATTCGCCGGGTGCCTGTCTCGAGCAAGAAACCATACCGTGTCTACCGCCAGCCCCGTCGCGTCCGCGGCGACGGCACCATCCCCTGGGGCGAGGTCGGCCAGACAGGCCCTGGACGCCCGGGTCCCAGCACGCCCCGCCGCGTGCTCCGCTTCGTCCGGCGCGCCGCATTCGTGGCCGTCGCGCTCGCCCTGGTGTGGGCGACGATCGCCTTCCTGAGCTTCCGCAGCGCCGTGGAGGAGCGCAACGACGCGCTGCCGCAGGACGTGCGCGCCGCGCTTGCCCCGGCCGACGGCCCGGCGCTCTCCTCCTCCCACGTGACGATGCTCGTCGGCGCTGACACCTCGGCGCACCGACGCAGCACCGGTGAGGAAAAGGCCGGGCGCGCCGACACGATGTTGCTCATGCGCGTCGACGTGCCGAGCCGCACCGTCTCGATGCTCTCGATCCCCCGCGACCTCTACGTTGAGATCCCCGGCTACGGACGCGAGCGCATCAACGCCGCGTACTCCAACGGCGGTCTTCCACTGGCGATCCGCACGGTCCGCAAGGTCACGGGGATCGAGGTGAACCACGTCGCGCAGATCGACTTCGACGGCTTCAAGGAGGTCGTCGACGCCCTCGACGGCGTCACCGTGCAGAACCCGCGAACCTTCTCCTCCAGCAACTACTTCGACGGCGGCAAGTGGTACTTCCCGAAGGGCGAGCTGCACCTGACGGGGAAGCAGGCGCTCGCGTACGCACGACTGCGCAAGACCCGCAACGTCGAGGAATCGACGGACCTCGCACGAGCTGCGCGTCAGCAGCGCGTCGTGGACGCGATCGTCTCCGAGGTCATGTCCGCGCAGTCGATCAAGCACCCACGCGGGGTCCCGAAGGCCGTGGTCCAGCCGCTGCTGACCGACATCAGTGCATCGCAGATGCTCACGTTCGGGTTCGGCAAGTGGTGGTCCAAGCCCGACAACAGCCTGCGCTGCCGACTCGGTGGCGACCAGGGACTGGGTGACAAGGGTGAGGACGTGCTGCTCCCCAACGAGAGCAATCGCGCAACGGTGCGGATGTTCCTGGGCCGGCAGGCGCCGCTTGCTCCCGAGAGCCCGCTCAGCGCAGGGTGCGTGCGCTCCGGGAAGTAGGGATCAGGCCGGCAGGGGCGGGGTCGGCACCCACGGGTGCAGGCAGTCCCCGCGCGATGCGACACGCTCGCCGTCGACGATGCCGCGGACGAGGGTGCCGCTGAACTGGTAGCCGCGCTCATGGCGAGCGCCGAGCTGGAACGGCCGGGCAAGCCAGCCACAGCCGACGTCGACTGAGTAGACGTAGAGTCGCCCGCGGTCGTCACAGATCGCCACGGCGCCGGCCGTGCCTGCCGAGGCGCTGGTGGCTGCCGCGACCGCATCCCCCCACGTGCCGTAGCCAGCGGCATTGCCCAGGCGTTGGCCGATCCGCAGCTGCACGACGTCCCCTGGCCGCCACCAGACGCCCGTCGTCCTCGCGAAGCGCAGGCCGGTGAAGTCGTGGGCCGGGCCGGGTGGGATCGGCGCAGGCGGTGGCGCTGGGGTGCCGGGCGGCGCGGGCGGCGGGCACGCGTGCGGAGGTGCTGCAGCGGCGGCACCGAATGGACGGACGGCTGCAAGGGCAGTCATTGGGGTCGATCCGCTCGGTTGCGCGCGAGGTGCATGCGACCGTCCTCTCCACGGTCGCCTTCACCCACACGAGAAACGTGGATAAAGCTACCGATCAGCTTCCGTCCTCGAACGGCCGAGCGGATAGGTTGGACGCCGTGGGTGCCGGCACTGTCGAGTGGCTCGCCATCGTCGGCGGGATCGTGGCAGCTGCGTGCGCCCTGGCGTGCGCGGTGGCCTGTGCATGGCTTGCGCGCGCCGCGCAGCGCCTCGTCAGCGAACATCCGCGGCTATTGCCGGGCCAGCACGTCGCCCCGCCGCTGCCGATGGTCGTCTACGGATCGCCGCAGCCGGCGCCACAGCCGCCGCCCATCTACCTCATCCCGCCGGTCTCGATGCGCGTGCAGCAACCGCAGCCGATGCCCACCATGACGTACGCCCCCGCGCCCAACGCGCCACACGGCTATGCCCCGCTCGGATACGACGCCGGTGGCACGCGCGGGCCGGTCGTGCTCGAGGGACACTATCCCCAGCTCGGCCAAGCGCTCGGCACCTGGCTGCAGTCCGAGGCTGACCCGGTCGAGCGTACGCGGATCGCCCGCGACCTCGGCGGGGTCGGGGGCGCGGATTCCGCCCGCGCCCTGCTCGACGGCGTGCGCACCGGCGCGATCACCCCCACGATCGCCGCTGACAACCTGGAGCGCGGCGGGTTCGAGGCGGGCATCGCCGTGGCCGCCGCGCTGCGCGACCCCGAGCCGCGCGTGCGTGAGCTCGCCTCGACGCTCGTGGGCCGATGCAACCCGCTCGAGCCGGCCGGATTCCGCCCCATGCCGACGCCGCCACCCGATCCGGCGCGACGCGCGACATGAACCCCGGCGCCTCCGCCGACATCGTCCAGCTGCTCGTACTCGCCTTCTTCGGCGTGTTCAGCATCGGGTACTCCACACTGCTCGTGCTCGCCGCACGCAACGCCCTCCACGAACTGTCAGTCGCCCGTCGCCGCACCTTCACGCATGAGGACCTCGCCGCGAGCCCCTCGCAGCCCGTCGTCACGGTGATCGTGCCGGCACATGAGGAAGCGGAATCGATCCTGCCGACGGTGCGGTCGCTCCTCGCCCAGCGGTGGCACCAGCTCGAGGTGATCGTCGTGCCCAACGGCTGCACCGACGCGACGCTCGACGTGCTGCGCGACGCCTTCGACCTGCGGCCGACATCGGAGCTGCTCACACGTCCGCCGGGATCGCGCGGCCGCATCCAGTCGATCTGGTCGAGCGCATCCGATCCACGACTGCGCGTGATCGAGACGAGCGGTGGCGGCAAGGCCGACGCCACGAACTGCGCCCTCGAGCGCGCGAGCGGCGAGTTCTGCCTCCTCGTCGACGCCGACTCGCTGCTCGCGCCGCACGCCATCGCCCGCACCATGATTCCCTTCATCGAGCGCGGCGAGGCGGTGATCGCCGTGAGCGCCGGGATCCGCGTGCTCAACGGGTCACGCGTGCGCGAGGACGGCACCGTCGAATCCGGCATCCCGACCTCCGCGCTCGCCCGGATGCAGACGGTCGAGTACGCCCGCGCCTTCCACATCGGCCGGGCCGGCTGGGCATCACTGGACGCGCTGCCGGTCGTCAGCGGCGCGTTCGGGATGTTCCGCACGAGCATCCTTCGCGCCGTCGGCGGGCTGGATCCCGACACGGTTGGCGAAGACCTCGAGATCATCCTGCGCCTGCACTCGAGCGTCCGCCGGCGCGGCCGGCGCGCGGAGATCTGCTTCATCCCGGAACCACTCTGCTGGACCGAGGTACCCGAGGACGTCGCGAGCCTGCGCGCGCAGCGCATCCGGTGGCACCGTGGTCTCGTCGAGGGCGTCCAGCGGCACGGCGGCATGCTCCTCAACTCGCGCCACGGCGCAGTCGGCCTGCTGTCATTCCCGTTCCTGGGCCTGTTCGAGTTGCTCGCTCCGCTCATCGAGTTGCTCGGGCTCGCGGCGCTCGTGCTCGCGGCGGTGACCGGGGCCATCTCGTGGCTTGCGGTCGTCGCCCTCATCGCATTCGCGGTCGCGTTCGGCATGGCGCTCAGCATGGCCGCCGTGCTGCTCGAGCAGCTGCTGGGACCCGGATTCGTCTCGCGCCCCCGCGACGTGTTCGCCCTCCTGCGCGCCGCGCTGCGCGAGCAGTTCGGCCACCGCCAGCGCACTGCGGCGTGGCGGCTCCAGGGTCTCGTGGCCGGCGTCCGCGGCGGCCGTGCGAGCTGGGGCGAGATGCATCACCGCGGCGCGCGCGAGGTCGCGCGCTGACACCCCCGCGGAGCGCTAGTGCTCTGGCAGGACGTGCTGGACGCTCGCGAGGCCCATCAACGACGACAGCGGCGCCGGATCCACCGGGGTGGCAGCCCCGCCGGTGATGCCGCGCAGCGGCCGCGGGAAGACGGTGTCGCGCGGGGACGCGACGGGCTGCGGGCCTGACGACGCTACCGCGGACGATGCCGCGCCGAGCGCCCCGCCGACGTCGTCGAACTCGGGGTCGAGCAGCGCCGCGATCGCTCCTCGCACCGCGACGAGCTTGTCGAGGAAGGACGCGCTGCTCTCCACCGTGACCAGCCGCGGATGGTCCGCGTACAGCTCGAACATGCGGCGGTCGAGGGCGATCGCCTCGTCGCGATCCTCCGTGCGCACGTCCAGGTCGCGCTCGTAGCCGGCCGGCATCCGCGCGGCCGTGTGCATGAACACCACGGCGTCGTAGCGCGCCAGCTCGCTCGCCCGCGAGGTCGCAAGCGTCCGGAAGAAGGCATCGGAGCCGTCGGGCCAGTACGCGGCACCATCGACGGTGGCGCGGTCGCACAGCTGCACCCGGTCGGGGTGCTGCAGCGCCGTGGCGTCCTCGAGGGAGCGCTGCACCGTGTAGATCGCCCGCTGGGCGACCTGCTGGCCGAGGTCGCTCGTGGCGCGCGGCAGGCCACCCTTGTAGAGCAGCGTCGCGCTCTCGGGCAGCACCCACAGGTCATCCACGAACTCGCGCGCGAGGAAGGCCGCCGCAGTCGACTTGCCGCTGCCGGGTCCACCCGTCAGCACGATCCGGCGAACCCGCCGCGAACCGCGTGCCATCCCTGCAGCGTCGGCGCCGTCGGCGGGCTGCTGCCCACGAGCGTAGCGGCGATGGTTGAGGAGTCGGCGCGGATCCACGTACGTCATGCGCGCATCTTGGCGGGTTCGTCGCAACCGTGCGACGCGTCGCGACCCCTCGTGGCCGACCGTGCCCGCGTCGTGGCCCCCTGCGTTGGCCGCCAGGCGGGATCAGGCTTCGTCGGCGAGCGGGGCGTCGCCCGCCACGCGCTTGCGCAGCCCGAACGAACTCGTCGGATCCTCGAGCACGACGGCGTCGAGATTGCGGCGCACCGAGCGCAGGAGCGTGTCGCGAACGCTCGGATCCTCAGGCTGCGGCGCACGCGTCGGTCGCGGCACGGCAGCGTTGTCGAACGTCGCGATGATCTTCGCGATCCGCTCGTCGATGCTGGGGCGGTCCCCGGCGGCCGCGGCGCCGTCAGCACCGACGGCGAGTCCCTTGTCGACCGCGAGCCCGTGGAAGCCGAGCCACCAGAGCACGAACAGCGCCGGCGACAGCACGAATGCGAAACGAGCCAGGTGTCGCACGTCGCCGGAGACGCGACCCTCGACGTAGGTCATGCCGACCAGTGCGACTACGAGCCCGACGAACGCACCTGCGGCGAGCATGCGCCGGAGCGAGGCTCGCTGGCGCGCATCGCTGCGTCGCCATCGTGTGGGTCGGGGTGCACTCATGGACCACCCCATACCCCGCCCGTCGCAGAGCCATACATGGCACGCTCGATCCCGGCGCGACGCCACTGACGCCACTTCCTTCGACAAGCGATAGGATGCCCGTGGCTGCTCGAGGGATGTGCGGGTGGCCCCGGTCGCCCGGACCGCACCAGGGGAGAGACGGGCCGGCCGACGCCTCGTCCCCATCTGGAGGAGCCTCAGTGGCCACCGCAGAAACCACGCTCGAGCGGCGCAATGAGCCGAGCGACCAGTCCGTCAGCTCCGTCATCGACGCTGCCCGGTCGGTCACGATCGACCAGGTCGGCGCCGAGGAGCGCGCCGTCGCCATGACGAAGCGTTCGATCAAGACGGACGCCAAGCTATGGGGCCTGGACCTCGCGATCCGCACGATGGACCTCACCACGCTCGAGGGCGCCGACACGCCGGGCAAGGTGCGCGCGATCTGTGCGAAGGCCATCCATCCCGACCCGACGAACCCGGCGATCCCGTCCGTCGCCGCGGTCTGCGTTTACCCCAACATGGTCCCGGTGGCGCGCCAGGCGCTCGAGGGCTCGGGCGTGCAGGTCGCGTCCGTCGCGACCGGCTTCCCGTCCGGCCAGGTGCCCTTCAGCGCCAAGCTCGATGACGTCCGCGCAGCCGTCGAGGCGGGCGCCGACGAGATCGACATGGTGATCGATCGCGGCGCCTTCCTGCGCGGCGACTATGCGACCGTCTACGAGGAGGTCAAGCGCATCCGCGAGGCGTGCGGCGAGGCGCACCTCAAGGTGATCCTCGAGACCGGCGAGCTCGGCACCTACGACAACGTGCGCGCCGCCAGCTGGATCTCGATGCTCGCGGGCGCCGACTTCATCAAGACGAGCACCGGCAAGATCGGCTCGGCCGCAACGCTGCCCGTCACGCTCGTGATGCTCGAGGCGATCCGCGACTACTGGGAGCTCACCGGCATCAAGGTCGGCATGAAGCCCGCCGGCGGCATCCGCACCGCCAAGCAGTCGCTCCAGTACCTCGTGCTGCTCAACGAGACGCTCGGCCTCGAGTGGATGCGCCCGGAGCTCTGGCGCTTCGGAGCTTCGAGCCTGCTCAACGACGTGCTCATGCAGCTTCGCAAGCAGGCGACCGGCGCCTACTCCGGCAACGACTACTTCACCCTGGACTGAGGATCACGACCATGGCAACCAAGCCCTCCAAGTCAGCCCCCGCCGCGAAGGCGACCAAGGCAGCCCGCACCGCGCCCCCGAAGGTTCGCGCTGGCAGCGCCGGCCCCAACCGCTGGGACTACGCACCCGCGCCCGAGAGCACGAGCATCGTCAAGCTGCGCGACCGCTACGACCACTTCATCGGTGGCGAGTGGGTCAAGCCCGCCTCGAAGAAGTACTTCGAGACCGTCTCCCCCTCCTCGCTGAAGGTGCTCGCGCAGGTCGCCGACGGCAACGCCAAGGACGTCGATCGCGCCGTCGCCGCCGCGCGCCGCGCCTTCGAGCAGGACTGGTCCAGGCGCTCCGGCGCCGAGCGTGGTCGCTTCCTGTTCCGCATCGCACGGATCCTGCAGGAGCGCGCCCGCGAGTTCGCCGTGCTCGAGAGCATGGACGGCGGCAAGCCGATCAAGGAGAGCCGCGACGTCGACGTGCCGCTCGCCGCGGCGCACTTCTTCTACTACGCCGGCTGGGCCGACAAGCTCCAGTACGCCTTCCCGGGTCGCACGCCGCGGCCGCTCGGCGTCGCCGGCCAGGTCATCCCGTGGAACTTCCC
>JAOPYU010000167.1 GCA_025964455.1 Thermoleophilia bacterium
CCGTCCTGCCCGTCGCTCGTCAGGAGCTGGCGCCGCAGCCGCGGGGTCGGTACGCGGCGATGAGCGGCCCAGGATTCGCGGGCCTGATGGTCCTCGACCTGCACATGCCGTTCTCGCAGTCGCTCAAGGACAAGCGACAGTCGCTGCGGAGCGTCAAGCAGCGGCTGCGCGATGCGGGGATGTCAGTGAGCGAGGTCGACCACCACGACAAGTGGCAGCGTGCGCAGGTCGCCGTCAGCATCGTCGCGCGCACGAGCGGCGACGTGGAGCAGCAGCTCGACGCGGCGCTGCGGGTGTTCGACACGCGCTTCGAGATGCACGTGAGCGTGCGCCAGCGAACGGTCCTCGCGCTCGAGGAGTACGAGGACCGCTGACGTCAGCGCAACGCCGGCCAGACGGTCGGCAGCTCCTGGCCCGCTGCCCAGAGCGCGACTCCGGCGAACCCGAGCGATCGCGCGTAGCGAGCACGCGCCCGCACGGCGGCGCCATCGTTGTACCAGACGACGTGTCCGCGGTAGCGGAAGTACGGTGCCTGTTCCACGGCGCTCCAGCGGCGCGCCGCGCCCACGCTGCGCCGGAGTCGTTCGGCTTCGGGACCCAGCACGACCCGCACCGCGCCGCCGCCCCAGTTGCGTCCGTACAGTGGTATGCCCAGCTCCAGCTTGGCGACGGGCGCCGCTGACCTGGCGTAGGTGGCGACCTGACGGACCCACGGCATGCCGGCGATGGGCCCGGGACTCGTCGTGTGCGTGTGCTGGTCGTAGGCCATGACACGCATGCGATCGGCTGCGGCGGCCAGCGCGGCGTAGTCGTACACGGCGGGGATGAGCACCCCGTGCCAGACCTCGAAGCGGGCCGAGGTGCGCGGCATGACGGTGACCAGACACTGCTTGCCGCGCGCTCGCAGCACGGGACACAGCTCGCGCACGAGCGCGGTGAAGCCGGCTCGGATGCGGATGGCACGTCGAGCGCTCGTGGTCAGTGCGATCGTCTCGTAGTCGAGGTCGATGCCGTCGTAGCCGTTGCGCTGCACGAGCGCCGCGAGCGTTGCGACGTGCCGACGACGCCAGGTCGCGCTCGTGAGCCAGCGTTCTGCGACGTCGCCGCGGAAGGAGGTGGTGACGGTCGGTACGACCTTGATGCGAGCGCCGCGCAAGGCGCGCACGACGCCGGCATTGCCAGCACCCGGATGCGCGGCGATGACGGTGGCGCCGCGCGCCTCGTACCAGAACGGGTCGGCAACCGAGATCGAGGCTCGCTGCGCCACGAGCGTGCGGGTGGCGGTCGCCTGGGTCCAATAGGGCAGCCACACCGCGACGTCACGTGGCGGGGCGACCGTGGCGGCGGCCGAGGCGCTACCTGTGGCCAGCAACGCCCCGATCGTCAGGGTGACCACAACCAGCAGGGCTCGGACGTGCACTCGCATACTGACTCCCGCGCCCTCGGATGTACCGGACGTGTCGTTGGACGACGCGATTGTTCCATCCGACGCCGACGCAGCAGGCGACTCCCCTCCCCCTGCAACGCCGCAGGCCGCCGGCGAGATGCCGACGGCCTGCAGTGGCGTGCGGAGCGGGTCCGCGATCGATCTCGTTGCTACGCGTTGGAGGCGAACTCCGTGGAGAGGTCGCGCTCGACCTCTTCGATGACGTAGCTCTCGATCGTGTCGCCTTCCTTGACGTCGTTGTAGTTCTCGAGGCTGAGACCACACTCGAAGCCCGTCGCCACTTCGCGGACGTCGTCCTTGAAGCGCTTGAGCGTGTCGATCTCGCCCTCGTAGATGATCGTGCCATCGCGCAGCAGGCGCACCTTCGCGCCACGCGTGATGACGCCGTTGGTGACCATGCAGCCCGCGATCGTGCCGATCTTGCTGGCCTTGAAGACCTGCCGGACCTCGGCCTCGCCGAGCGAACGCTCGACCTCGTTGAGGGAGAGCATGCCGCCGAGCGCCGCCTCGATGTCCTCGCGCAGCTTGTAGATGACGCGGTAGTCGCGAACGTCCACGCCTTCCTTGACCGCGACCTCGCGGACCTCGGCGTTGGCACGCACGTTGAAGCCGACGATGATCGCGTTCGATGCCGACGCGAGCATGATGTCGTCCTTGGTGATCGCACCGACCGCCGCACGGATGATGCGCACGCGCACTTCATCTTGCTGGATCTTGCCGAGCTCCTGCTCGATGGGCTCTGCAGAACCCGCCACGTCGGTCTTGACGATGAGGTTGAGGTCCTGGACCTCGCCCTGCTTGATGCGCGAGAACAGGCTGTCGAGGGTGAGGCCGTGCTGGCGCTTGGCGAGCAGCTCGGACTTGAGCCGGAGCGCCTTCTTCTGCGCCAGCTCGCGAGCGATGCGCTCGTTGTCGACGACCATGCAGAACTCGCCGGCATCCGGGACCGCGTCGAAGCCGACGATCTCGACCGGAACGGCCGGGCCTGCCTCCTTGATGCGGGTGCCGCGGAAGTCGAGCAGCGCTCGCACCTTGCCGTGGGTCTGTCCTGCCACGACCGCGTCGCCCACCTTGAGCGTGCCGCGATCGACGAGCATCGTCGCGACCGGGCCGCGGCCCGGGTCGAGCTTGGATTCGATGATGTAGCCCGACGCCTCGGCGTTCGGGTTGGACTTGAGCTCGAGCACGTCCGCCTGCAGGAGGATCAGCTCGATCAGCCCGTCGAGGTTGGTGCGCTGCTTCGCCGAGACCTGGACGACCTCGGTGTCGCCGCCCCACTCGACCGGCTGCAGGTCGTACTGCGCGAGCTCGGCCATCACCTTGTCGGGCTGGGCGTTCTCCTTGTCGATCTTGTTGATCGCCACGATGATCGGCACCTCGGCCGCCTTCGCGTGGTCCATCGCCTCGATCGTCTGCGGCTTGACGCCGTCGTCGGCCGCGACCACGAGCACTGCGGCATCGGTGACCTTCGCACCACGTGCACGCAGCGCGGTGAACGCCTCATGGCCCGGGGTGTCGAGGAAGGTGACCTTGCGCATCTCGCCGTTCTCGCCGGCGACCTCCACCTGGTACGCGCCGATGTGCTGCGTGATGCCGCCGGCCTCGCCGGACGCGACCTTGGTCTCACGAATGGCATCCAGCAGCGACGTCTTGCCGTGGTCGACATGGCCCATGATCGTGACGACCGGGGCACGCGTGACGAGGTCCTCCTCCGCATCCTCGAAGACGGGGATGACGTCCTCGTCTGCGGCGGTCCTGACGATGATCTCGCGCGGCGGATCGAGCGCGATGCCGACCGTCTCGATCTGCTCGGCGGTCAGCGTCTGCGTGATGGTGACCATCTCGCCCGCTTCCATGAGCGCGCGGATGACCTCGGTCGAGCCGACGTGGAGCTTGTCCGCAAGTTCCTTGACGCTCGCGCCTGCGGGAACCGTGACGGGCACGGTCGGGTCGACGACGACCACTTCCTCCTGCTTGCGGTACTTGCCACGACCGCCGCGACCGCGACCGCCCTGACCGCCACCGCGACCACGGCCGGAGCCGCCGTCGATGACGACGCGGCGTCGCTTCTGCGGACCGCCTCGACCACCGCGGTCGGCGTCGGCGCCGGCACCGACGCGCGGCTTGCGCGAACCGATGAACTCGTCGGGCTTGGCCGCGGCGTCGCCTTCGGCCTTCTTCTTCTTGTCCTTCTTCTTCTCGCCCTTCTCCTCGTCCTTCTTGCGCTGCTCGATGTCGAGCTTCTCGCGCTCGATCTCGGCGCGGCGACGAGCGGCGAGCTCGGCAACACGGGCCTGCGCCATCTTCTGGGCGCGGCGTCGCTGCTCGACCTCGCTCAGCTGCTCGCTGGCAGCCAGGTCGGCCTCGGCCTGGGCGACCGACGGCTCCTTCTTCTTGGGCGGCGCGACGGGCGCCGGAGCGGCAGCAACCGGCTTCGGGGCGTCGCCGCGGCTCAGGATCCTCGGCCCGACGCGTGAATCCTCGTCCGCGTCGTCCGGGGTGGCGGCGACGGCGGGGGTCTCCGCAGGCGCGGGCGCCTCGGGCGCCGGGGCGGCAGCGGCCTGCAGCGCTGCGCCGACGGCTGGCACCTCGACGGC
>JAOPYU010000346.1 GCA_025964455.1 Thermoleophilia bacterium
ATCGAGTCGATGGCTTCCAGGGCATCGTTCGCCCAGCGGGAGGTCCGCCTCCAGTCGAGGTGGCCGGACAGGCGCATCGACGATTGGAGCCGCTGCTTCACCGTCGCGGCGTTTGTGGCCACGTTGCGTGATGGTGTGTTCGACGATCGACCTCGCGTTGCGCGGCGTGGCCGGCGATCCGACGTCGCGCGCGTGGCGACGTCGGCTCCTGCTTCGACGAGCAGCGTGAGGCCGACAGCGACCGCGTGCTTGCAGAACGCTCCAGACATTCCCACCGGACAGGTGCACGCGGCGGTGACGTGCGTAGTGCTCGATCGAAGCTGCGTGACGTATCGCTCGGCGCCGGCGACTACGGCGCGTGCGGAGGTCTCCGAGACGGCATCGATTGATTCGACGAGGTCGCGCGCGTGGTAGTCGACACCACGTTCGTAGCTCGCTGGCCCGGCGAGGTCGAGCAACAGCTGCTCGGACAAGAGCTGTGCGAGCGGCATCACCTGCGTGCCACCCATGGTCCGATCGCGTAGAGCGGCACGTTGGTCAGGTCATCCTGTTTGCGATAGCCAGAGAGTGAGAATCGGAGTGCCTCGGCTGGCTGGAAGCGATCGGTGTAGCTGCGCAGGCTCTTGGATCGCAAGTTCTCTTCGGCCTTCACTTCGATGGGTACGAGGCTCCCTGCGCGCTCGATCGCGAAGTCAACTTCGGCCGTGGGCTTCTCGGGGCTCCAGTACATCGGCGCTTCGTCGCGTGCGGCGACGATCTGCTGCAGGACGTACTGCTCGGTGAGCGCGCCCTTGAACTCCTCGAAGATCCCCGCGCCTTCCAGCAGCACGGTGGCGTCGAGTCCGGACAGCGCCCCGAGCAGCCCAACATCGTGCACGAACAGCTTGAAGATCTTGGGGTCCTCGTATGTGCGCACGGGGCTCGCGGGCTTCGTGTAGCGGGTCACGCGGTGGACCAGTCCCGCATCGACCAACCATTGGATGGCGTCCTCGAATTCGCGAGCGCGAGCACCTTCGCGTACGCGTCCGAAGATGAAGCGCTTGTGCTCACGCGCGAGCTGTGCCGGAAGCGAGCCCCAGGCCTGTGCGATGCGACGGCTTGTGCCGGCGTCCGCATACTTCGCGAAGTCGGCCTCGTAGCCCCGCAGGATGTCGAGCTGCACCGCGCGTACGACATCGAGCGAGCCGCCGGCGGCGAAGCTCGCGACTGCCTCGGGCATTCCGCCCACGAACAGGTACAGGCGCAGGAGTTCGACGAGGTGATCGCGGAATGCGTCGATCAGTGCCCAGTCCTGCCGATCGACGAGGTCGGCCAGTGACGCCTCACCAACGCCTCGTAGGAATTCGTCGAAGTCGAGGGGGTGGAGGTCGACGAAGTTGACCTTGCCCACGGGGAACGATGCGTCGGACCGGAGTGCGACTCCGAGGAGCGACCCGGCTGCAGCCAGGTGGACGTCGGGTCGTTCCTCGGCGAAGTACTTGAGCGAGGTGAGTGCGGCGGGTACGTCCTGGATCTCGTCGATGATCACGAGGGTCGTGGCGGGTTCGATATTGGCCTTCGCGGCGATCTCGAGGCCACGCAGGATCCGGTCGGGGTCGAGGTCGCCCTCGAACACGGCGGCGACGGTTCGGTCGCGCTGGCAGTTGACGTAGACCACGTGCTCGTACGAGGTTCGTCCGAACTCCTGGAGCAACCACGTCTTGCCGACTTGGCGAGCCCCTCGAAGCACGAGCGGTTTCCGTGTCGTCGAATCTCGCCAGGACTGCAGTTTGTCCAGTGCGTTCCGTCTCATGCGACCCATCGTAGCGCATTATTCCGGGGAACATTGTGCGAAAAGGTCACATTATTCCGGGGAACATCTGGTGATGACGTCGAAGGAATCCGGGCGTCGAGCGCCCTGTCGCTGGTTCAATCCCAGCATCGCGCATCAGCATGAGGCCCTCGCTCCGGCGGGGGCCTCGCTCGTTGGCCGTGCTTTTCGACGTTCGAAACACGGCCGGAATTCGTACGGGTCGGACGCTGTCGCGCCGATGTAACTACGTGCCGTCGGCTCTCCAGAATCGTGCCCCCTCACGCGTGCGTCGCGCGCGCAGGCTCGTGCGCACGGTCGCGCTCGCATGCACGATGGCGGCGATGCTCATCCTGCCGGCCGCAGCCAACGCGATCACCGTGTCGGGCACCGCGTACGCCGACGGGACCGAGACCACGGTCTGGTCCGGCTGCGACGGCGTCACGGCCCGCGTCGGCCTCGCCGTCAACGGCGTGCTGCACTCGACCGTGCCGTGCGACGCCCTCGGCTCCTACAGCTTTGCGGGCGTGGCGCCGAGCGCGGCGAACCAGGTGCTCGCCGTGTGGTTCGACGGGCACGCCGACAAGGCGGTCCACTACTCCCGCAATGCCGACACGACCACCAACATCACCGGCCTGTTGCTCATCCGCAGCCAGGCACTCGTCAGCTCGCAGAACGCGAACCCGATCACCAACGCGGACATGGCCGTCTGGGACAGCCCCAACGACTCCGACGTGCCGGTCACGATCGGGGCCCTGAATGCCCTGACCAGTGCGCTGACGAACCTGCGCATCCACGTCCGTCCCGGCGACACCTACGCCCCGGGCGCGGACGTCACCGTGGCGACGCTGCGCGTCGACGGCACATACGCCGGAGCCGCCGAGACACTCATCCTGACGGGGGGTGCGGCGTCGACGTGCACGACGAACTCGGGCTCGTCGATGCG
>JAOPYU010000243.1 GCA_025964455.1 Thermoleophilia bacterium
ATCGGCCGGGGGTCTCGTCGCCGCCGGTGAATCGGCCCGGGGTGAGATCGCCGCCGGTGAATCGGCCCGGGGTGAGGTCGCCGCCGGTGAATCGGCCCGGGGTGAGGTCGCCGCCCGTGAATCGACCCGGTGTGAGGTCGCCGCCGGTGAATCGGCCGGGGGTGAGATCGCCACCCGTGAACCGGCCCGGGGTCAGATCGCCGCCCGTGAATCGACCGGGGGTCTCGTCGCCGCCGGTGAATCGTCCGGGGGTGATGCCGCCGCCGGTGAATCGGCCCGGGGTCTCGTCGCCGCCGGTGAACCGGCCGGGCGTGGTGTCGCCGCCGGTGAATCGCCCGGGCGTGCCGGTGCCGCCGGTCAGCAGGTCGTGGAGCCAGTTGCCGACGGGCGCCGGGGCGCTGGTCTCGGCTTCGTGGTCGTGCTCATGCTCGTGGTCGTGCCTGTCCTCGCCGGTCACGTCGGCGACGGAGGAGCCCTTGCTCACGCCGGCGACCATCGCGCCGCCCTGCTGGAGCTCGTAGATGTTGCGGACGGCATCCGCGCGCGGCAGCAGGCTGCCGTCCGGATTGATCGTCGTGAAGAGCTTCTTCTGCTTGCCGGCCTGCAGCTCGACGGTCTCCTGGTTCACGTAGGAGTCGTACTCGAGCGCGTCGATGCGGTGCATCTCGGCCCGCTTGGTCGCCTCGCCGAGCACGGCCTTGCGGTCCTCGGGCGGCATGTTGCGGGCCTGCTTGGTTGCCGCGGCGACGATCGCGTCGACCTCGGCGTTCACCTTGGTGATCTTGTCACCGTCGTGGTCCTGGGATCCGTGCGTGGGCTCGTGCACGCCGAGCAGCGCGGCAGTGCCGATCGCCTTGTCGCCCGTCTCGCTGGCGTCGAATCCAGCCGCGTCGATGATCTGGCCATCGGAATTGACGATGCCTTCGCTCCGCAGCGTCGTGATGACGTCGCCGACCGTGTCGAGCACGCCGTCGTCGGCGATGATCGTGTTCGTGTCCTTGTCGTAGGCAGCGTCCGAACCGATCGCGGTCTTCTTCTGGGCCGTGATCGTGAGTGACTCGGATCCCTCGAGCACCTGCACGACCGGAGCCGGCATGCCGGTCACGTGCGCGACGTCCGCGAGGAAGTTGAGCACCCGCTCGCCCTCGAGCGCCTTGATGTCGGCAGCGATCTGGTCGCGCGCCTCGTCGAGCTCGCCCTTCTTGGCCTCGAGGTCCTTCTTGTCCTCCTCGATGCCCATGACTTTCTCGGCCAGGGCCTGCGCCGGATTCTTCTTGCCGAACAGGCCAGCGACCGCGCTGACGCCCGGCATCGCCACGGTCGCGACCGCGCCGATGATCCCGGACTTGGTCTCGTCGCCCTCGACCTCGTCCTCGAGCTCCTCGATGTCGTCGGCCACGGCGTTCGACTGCTTCGTGAGCGTCGCCTGCTGCTCCTTGAGCTTGGCGATCGCGATGTCGCGCGCGCCCACGTTGGTGCCCTCGGTCACGCCGCCATCGGCGAGCCCGTCATTGGAGGTCGTGGTGCCGCGGCGGCCCGCTGCTGCGGTCGCGACGGCGATCGCGTCATCGGTCGTGGCGGTCGGGCTGATCGCGCCCGCCTTGGAGGAGCGGGTGGGCGCGGCACTGCGCGACTTGCTGGGCGCGACGGGCGACGACTTGGAAGGCCGGGTGGAGGTGGGCTTCGCAGCCGACGTCTTGGCGGAGCTCGCCCGGGAGGCGCTCGGCTTGGTGGGCGTCGACTTGGCATTGCGGCGCAGCACGTCGGTGATGGACGGCTTCGCGGGCTTGCCCTTGACGGGGCGCGCGAACAGCGTCGGTCCCGAAGGCGTCCTGGCGCCCGAAGGCAGGGCGAGCGGGCCCTTGCCACGACGATCGCTCGTCGCGGTCGCGGTCGGCTGCACCTTCGTGCTGCCGCCGCCGTCTGACTGAACCTGTGCCATCGGCTTGGCTTCCCCCCGAAAACATCCCAGTGCCGCTACGTCCGTGCTGGCGGCAGACCGCGTCCAAGCGGTACTCCGCTCCAACGTACGACGGAAAGCTCCGACGGTAAAGGGGGTACATTCGCGCAGGTTCTGTGACGCGGATCCGTAGGGGATACGGATGCCGAACCGCGAGGTCGGTGCCTAAGTTAGGTAGTTCGCCCAAGTCGGGGTGCGGGTCTGCCGGGGATCATGTAATCGGGGACTGCTGCACTCGATGCGGCGGACGACGCAGGACACCTGGGGGAACGACATGGGCACCACCACCGCCATCTCGATCGATCGCTTTCGACGCCGCCGCGCCGACGAAGCCGCATCCATCGCTCCGGAGCGCCTCGCGCACCCGCTCGTCGGCACCACGCTCGGAACCCTCGAGCGCCGGTACGGGCTGATGTCGAGCGAGGAGACGATCATCGTCAGCGACGTGATCGCGACCAGCGGCGACCTCGCGGTCGCCGACCGGCTCGCCTTCGTCGCCTCCATGGAGCGACATGCCGCGATCGTCGTCGTCGAGTTCGACGGCTGGTACCTGGCCTGCGCGACGGAGCGGACGCTCGCCCCGGCCGAGCTCGCCCACCTTCGCGCACCCGAGGTCAGCCCGATGCGGGTCATGAGCATCGTCACCGAGCGCGGCATCACGCCGGCGCTCGGCCCGCTCTGCGCCTGATCCGTCCTTTGGTCATCGAACGACCTGTCCCGCAATATTGACTGGCGGGTCAACGGCTTCCGACCGCTCCGCTATATTCACGCGCGCTAGCGGAATGGGAGGCCGTCCATCATGCGCGCCTCCGACCCATCGAGGGAGGAGACGCGGTGAAGATCGCCGTCTGCGTCAAGGAAGTGCCCGGAGCGAACGTGCCCCGGCGCCATGACGATGCTACGAAGCGGCTGGTGCGCGACGGCGACCAGGTGCTCAACTCGTACGATTCACACGCGATGGAAGCTGCGCTGCAGCTGAAGGAAGCGGGCGGCGATGCAGCCGACGCGACCATCACTGCGGTGTGCATGGGTCCGGAAGGCGCGTCGCGCACGCTGCAGAAGGCGTTGGCGCTCGGCGCCGACGACGCGCTGCTGGTGACCGACACCGCGCTCGAGGGCAGCGACGTGCTGGCCACCGCGCGTGCACTCGCCGCCGCCATCGCCAAGCACGGCCCGTTCGACCTGGTGATCCTGGGCCAGCAGGCCAGCGATTCGGACTGCTGGGTGCTGCCCGGCGTGCTCGCCGAGTTGCTCGAGTCGCCGGTGGCGACCCAGGCCTCCAAGGTGGAGTTCACCGGCGGTGAGGTCGCGCTCGAGCGACAGACCGAGTACGGCTACGAGAAGCTCTCGCTCTCGCTGCCTGCCGTGGTGAGCGTGTCGGACGCCATCAACACGCCTCGCTACCCGGCCCTCAAGGCGATCATGGCCGCCAAGAAGAAGCCGCTGGTCAAGGTCAGCCTCGCCGACCTCGGCCTCGACGCATCGAGCGTCGGCACCGGCGGTTCCGGCACCAAGGTGCTCGCCTTCTCGCCGCCGCCGGCCAAGCAGGGCGGCATCAAGGTCGAGGACGACGGTTCGGGCTCCGGTGCGGACGGCATCGTCGAGTTCCTCGCCGGTCGCAACCTCGTCTGACAACGCACGCCGCGTGCGTGCGCACGTGACGTGATCCACGAAAGGTTCCCCACATGAGCATCCTCGTCTTCGTCGAGCACCACGAGGGCACCATCGCCCCCGGCTCGCTCGGCGTCCTCGGAGCGGGCCGCGAGCTCGCCACTGCGGCGGGCGTTCCCCTCGTCGCCGTCGTCACCGGACCCGGTGCCGACTCCCTCGCAGCGAACGTGCCGGCTGACACCGTGTACCACGCCGCCGACGACCGCTTCCGCGTCGCTGCCGGTGGCACCGACGCGCTCGCGGCTGCCGTCGAGGCATCCGGCGCACGCATCGTGCTGGCCAACGCATCGGTGAACGCCGCGGATGTCGCGGGCGGCCTGGCCGGTCGGCTCGGCGTCGGCGTCAACACCGATTCCACGGGTATCGCGTTCGACGGCGGCGAGTTCGTCGCCGAGCGCCCCTCCCTCGAGGATTCGGTCGTCGTGCGCTGCGGCTGGACGACCACCGACGGCTTCGTCGGCGTCGCGCTGTTCCGCGCCGGATCGTTCAGCCCCGTGGAGCCTGCTGCCGCGGGTTCGGTCGAGGCGCTCGAGGTCGCCGACGGCGGACGTCGTGGCCAGACCTTCCAGGGCCTCGAGCAGGCGGCCGGCGGTGGCGTCGACATCACCAAGAGCGACGTGCTCGTCGGTGCCGGGCGCGGCCTGGGCGGACCCGACAAGTTCAACATCGTCGAGGATCTGGCCCGGACGCTCGGTGGCGAGGTCGCCACGACGCGTGCCGTCGTCGACGCCGGCTGGTACGAGTACTCGACCCAGGTCGGACAGACCGGCAAGACCGTGGCCCCGAAGCTCTACATCGCGGTCGGCATCTCCGGCGCGATCCAGCACAAGGTCGGCATGCAGTCCTCCGGGACCATCGTGGCGATCAACAAGGATCCGCACGCACCGATCTTCGACTTCGCAGACTTCGGGGTCGTCGGTGACCTGTTCGCGATCGTGCCGCAACTCAAGGACAAGCTCGCAGCCCGCAAGGGCTGACGCACCCACCGGGGGAGTACCACCATGGCGAAGCCCGCTGACTTTCCACCGCCCGTCTCCGAAGGGGAGTTCGTCGCCGCGCCCGAGGCGCCGGAGGATGAACGCCTCGAGGTCGGGGTGCTGTTCGTCGGTGGTGGTCCCGCCGGGCTCGCCGGCGCGATCCGCTTGGCCCAGCTCGTCAACGAGCGCGAGGACCTGCAGGAGCGCCTCGGCGAGGTGCCGATCGCGGTGGTCGACAAGGGTGCGACCGCCGGCGCGCACCAGCTCTCGGGTGCCGTGGTGGTCCCCGATGCCCTCCGTGAGCTGTTCCCGGACGTGCCGCTCGAGGAGATGGGCGGCTACCAGCAGCCCGTCGAGGGTGAGGGCGTCTACCTGATGACCAGGCGCAAGGCGCTTCGCCTGCCGACCCCGCCGCCCTTCCGCAACCACGGCAACCACGTGTTCTCGCTCTCGCAGCTGACACGCTGGATGAGCGAGCGGGCCGAGGAGCTCGGAGTCATGATCATCCCCGAGACGGCTGCCGATCGGCTGCTCGTCGAGGACGGCGTGGTCAAGGGTGTCCGCACCGGTGACAAGGGCCGCGGCAAGGAGGGCGAGGAGCTCGGCAACTTCGAGCCCGGCGCCGAGCTGCACGCGCAGCTCACCGTCCTGAGTGAGGGAACGCAGGGCCACCTCGCGACGGCGGCGATCGCGCACTTCGGCCTCGAGGCCGACCCGCAGGTGTGGGCACTGGGCGTCAAGGAGGTCTGGAAGGTCGCCAAGCCGCTCGACAAGATCATCCACACGCTCGGCTGGCCGCTCCGCACGGGCGCGAAATTCCAGGAGTTCGGCGGCTCGTTCATCTACCCGATGGGCCCCGAGCACATCTGCATCGGCTTCGTCACGGGCCTCGACACGCGCGATGCCGAGTTCTCGGTGCACGACGTGCTCCAGGAGTACAAGACGCATCCCTTCACCCGCAGGCTGCTCGAGGGCGGCGAGCGAGTCGCGTGGGGCGCCAAGACGATCCCCGAGGGCGGCTGGTGGAGCCTGCCGACCAAGCTCGCGATCCCGGGCGCTGTCATCGCCGGCGACCGCGCAGGAATGGTCAACGTGCCCAAGCTCAAGGGTGTGCACCTGGCGATGCGCTCCGGCATCATCGCCGCGACGCAGGCCTACGTCCGCCTCAAGGCCGGCACGCTCGAAGGAGCGGAGCTGACGGGCTTCGATCGCGAGGTGCGGACCGGCCAGATCGGTGCCGACCTGAAGCGCTCGCGCAACATGAAGCAGCCGATCCGCAAGGGCTTCTTCGTCGGCGGCGCGATCGTCAACGCGATGGAGGCGACCGGCGGCCGTTTCCCCGGCAAGAAGTGGGAGAACCACGACGACGCCGAGCAGGACCTGTTCCTCGGCGGCCGCTCGAAGTCGTACCCGGCGCCCGACGGCAAGCTCACCTTCGACAAGCTCTCGAGCGTGTTCATCTCGGGCAACAAGACCCGCGACGACCAGCCCGACCACGTGCGCGTGGAGAAGCAGTTGCCGCGTTCGGTGGCGGTCGGGTACGTGAGCATGTGCCCGGCTGCCGTGTACGAGCTGGCCGAGGGCACTGCTGCCGACGGCAACCCGGACGAGATGGTCACGATGCACGTGAATCCGTCCAATTGCGTGCACTGTGGCGCGATCACGGCCAAGGGCGGGCGCCTGACGCCGCCCGAGGGCGGCTCGGGGCCCGAATACACGAACATGTAGGGCCTCGCCTGCGGAAGCGTCGCGTTCGGAGGGCTGCGGCTGTGTGAGCGCCATCCGGCGCTCACACTCGCCTCCGGTCGGACATCGTGTCCGACCGAGCCCTCCTCGCACGACGCTTCCTCCGGCTCGCTGTGGAGTGGTGCATGTCGCATGTCTCGTTCAGGACCGGGAGCAGGTGGGGTCCGCGCGAGCGCCGAGCGGCGTGCGAGGATCTGCGCATGCAGATCGCTTCCGTCATCGCCGAGCCTGCGGGCTGGGCTCCCCAGCTGCCGCCGCAGCTGGCGCCGTCGACCCGCCCGAGCGGATTGCTGCGGGGCGGTCTCGCCGCATGGCGGGGCATCCCGGAGCTGGCTGCCGGGATCGCGCTGAGCGGGGTGCAGGTCGCCCTGCTCGCGCCGCTGCTCGCAGCGGCTGCGTCGATGTCGGAGGCCGCCGTGCGCGCCGACCTCGAGCAGGTGCGGGTGCAGGTCGGCGGGCTGGCAGCGGGAGCCGGCAACGTCGCCACGACGATCGGGCACCACGTCTACGTGTCGGACGCCGCACGCGCCGCACAGATGCTGTCGTGGTCGAGCCGCGGCTGGCTCGCACACGAGCTCGGTCATACGCTGCAGTGGCGCCGCGCCGGCGGCAGTGACCGCACGTTCCTGAACCGGTACGTCGGCGCCTACGCGCGCCACGACGGCTCGTTCGGCGCGGGCGGTTTCGCGCAGGCGTTCGCTGAGCTGGTCCGCCGCAGGCGCGCAGGTGAGCCCGTCGGCCCGGTGGGCGACCTGATCCACGACACCCATCCGATGGAGCGCGACGCCGAGCGGATCGCCACCGCCGTTCGCGACGCGACGCGACCGGGCATCTAGCCCGCATGCCACGTCGCGCTGCCCACCCCGACGACCACGCGTCGCACCAGTTCGTGCCCGAGGGGCCGAAGCCTGCGAAGCGCGTGCCCTTCCCGGGGCCGCGTGGCATCGCGGCGCTGCGCGTGATCGACCAGATCCGGCGTGACCCGCTGCCCGTGCTCGATCCGCTCCACCAGCGCTGGGGCGATCGCATCGGCGTGAGCGCGTTGCGCTACCGCTTCGTGCTGCTCTCGGCCCCGGACGACATCGAGGCCCTGCTCGTCGGTGGTGCCAAGGACACGATGAAGGCGCTCGGCCTGCGCCAAGGGCGCTGGATGATGGGCGGCCAGCTGCTCGTCGCCGAGGGCGAGGCCCACGCGCGCCAACGGGCGATCCTCGCCTCGACGTTCGCACGCCGCCAGGTCGACGCTTACGTGGATGACTTCGCCGAGCAGGCCGAGGTGTGCTGCGCGCGCTGGAGCGATGGCGCGACCTTCGAGGCCGAGCGGGCGATGGGCGACCTCGACCTGGCCGCCGCCAGCCGCACCATGTTCGGGGGCATGGTCGACGGGGCGGAGGCCGACGCAGTCACCGAGGCCCTCGAGACGTGCGTCCACGCCTTCCCGCTCGCCATGCACCCGATGCGTGGCGTGATCGACACGCTCGGCCTGCCGCCCAAGGGGAGGATCAAGCGCTCCGTGCGTGTGCTCAATCGCACCGTGAAGCGCCTGCTCGACGATGGCCGGGCGCGCATCGCCCGTGGCGAGCCGTCGGGCCATGCGCTCGCGCAGCTGCTCGAGCACCACTACCGCGACGACATGTCCGAATCCGAGTACGACCTGCTCATCGACGAGGTGCGCGGGCTGCTGCTCGGCGGCCACGAGACGCTCGCGCGCTCGCTCGCCTGGGGCCTGCACCTGCTCGCCGAGCACCCGGACGTACTGGCACGCATCCGGGCGGAGGTGGAGGAGGTCTGCGGCGACGAGCTGATCCGCGCCTCCCACGTCGAACAGCTGCACGAGGCCCGCCGCGCCTTCCAGGAGACGATCCGCCTGTATCCGGCCGGCGGCCTCCACGTCCGCGAGACCCAGCGTCCCGTGCGACTCGACGAGGACACGGTGCTCGATCCCGGTCTCCAGGTCGCCGTGCCGGTGTGGCTCGTCCACCGCGATCCGCGCTGGTGGCCCGAGCCGGAACGCTTCGATCCCGACCGCTTCATCGACCCGGATCCCGACCGGCCGCGCTGGGCCTACAGCCCGTGGGGCGGTGGAGCCCGCGTGTGCATCGGCCAGTGGTATGCGACGGTGCTCGGCACCATCCTGATCGCGACCGTCGCCCGTCGCTGGCAGCTCGAGGTCGCACCCGAGTCGCGCGCCGAGGCGGTCTCGATCTTCACCGTGCGATCCAGGCACGGCCTGCCGCTCGTCGCGCGCGCACTCGCCGACTAGCGCAGTCGCAGCTCGTAGCGCTGGTGCGGCAGCACGTGCGCACCGTGCTGGACGTCCCACGGCTCACCGATCGCGAGCCAGCCCGCACGCTCGTAGACCTCGCGCGCCCGCGTGTTGCCCGGCAGCACGTCGAGGACAGCGCAGTCAACGTCCATGTCACGCAGGTGGGCCATCGCGGCGCCCAGGAGCGTGCGGCCGACGCCCGTCCCGATCACTGGGGGGTCGAGATAGATGGCGTACAGCACGCCGACGTCGCCGTGTCGCTCCGGCGGGTGCGGCTCGCTGCAGCTCGCGTGCTCGCCGGGCGTCTCGGGACCCACCTGTGCGAATCCGGTCACCCGGTCATCGGCGTCGACGCTCACCAGCGTCCGCAGCGCGACCGGCTCCACGCCGCCCGTCGCCAACATGCGACGCCACTGCTCGGCGCGTGCCGACTCGTCGAGCGAATCGAGCAGCTCCTGCGGCATCAGCCCGGCGTAGGTGTGCCGCCAGCAGGCAACATGGATGTGCGCGATCGCGTCGGCATCGTCGAGCGTCGCCTCGCGCACCACGACGCCTGTCACCTGCGTCACAGCATGGGTGCGGAGGGATCCGGCACGAGCGACAGCGGGGTCGCACCGACCGGCAGGTACACGGTCACCGTCCACCAGCCCGGATCGCCGGGCTTGCGGGCGAGCTCGGGCTCGGGAGCCTTGAACTCGCCGGCAACCCGCACCTTGCGGGAGCCGTCGACCTGCTCGTACTCGATGGCCGGCTTCGCGAAGCCGATCTCCTGCGCGGGCAGCAGGCGGAAGGTGCGCCGCTCGGTGATCTCGTCTGACATCTCGTCGTCCTCTGGTGGTTCGGCGTGCGTAGCGTCGTGCCCGCGCGGTAGCGTACGCATCATGTCTGATGACGATGATGCTTCCGGCTTCGACTACCGCGGAAACTACAAGGCCGCGGTGGACGAAGCGATCAAGGGTGGGATCGGCGTGTACGCCGACTTCGACCAGGCCCGACAGATGGAGAGTTTCCGCGTGCTGAGCGGGGATCGCTCCCGGCTGCTGACCTTCGCGCGCCGCGAGGGCCTGACGACAGGCCACGTGGAGACGCTGCAGACCCTGCGGAGCCCCAAGCCGCTCTACCAGATGGTCGCCCAGGGCGACGAGGACACGCGCAAGGTGCGCGCCTACCTCGATCGCCTCCACTGACGTTCGGATCAGTCGTCCCCGTCGAGTCGCTCTGCCCGGCGCTGCTGCATGTGCGCGCGCATCGCGCGGCGTCGACGGCGGTGTGACCACACGGGCACGGTGATCGCGAGCACCACGAGCGCGATGACCCACCACGGCGGGATGACGAACACGGTCGGCAGGTCCTGCTCCACTCGCACGCCGCTGCCGGCGCCACCCACGACCACCAGCCGCGGCGTGAACCAGCCGATCCACGGTCGATCGGTCCAGCGCATCCGCAGGTCGCGGCGACCACCGGGCAGTGTCGGCTGCTCGGCGGAACGCAGCGTGCGGGCCGCGAACGCGCCGAAGGAGGAGAGCTCGGTGCCCGCCTCGAGCTTGAGCAGGGTGTCGCCGGTGTTCTCGACGGTGGCGTCGAACGAGGGATCGTCCCCGCTCCAGATCACGCGCGGCGAATCGTACGCCACCACCTTGGCAGCTGCCTGCGCATCGCCGGGGACGACGATCACGAACGTGCTGCCGAGGTTCACCTTCGCCTCGACGCGCGAGCCGATCGTGTCCGCGTCGTTGGATCCGATCGGGGAGAAGCTCTGCGATGCGACGAGGGCGACCGCGTAGGCACCTGGGCGAGCACCACTCGGAACTCGGATCACGACCTGCTCGCGCACCTGCTGGCCGGGGCGCATGGAGCGCAGGTCGCTCGGCACCGCCACCCACGATCGGGCGGAGCGGCTCGGCGCGCGTCGGGCGGGGCGGGCGAACGACTCCCCGTCACCTGCTTCGAGATCGATCACGCGGAAGCGCACGTCGAGCGTGTCGTCGATGCGGTTGGTGAGGGTCAGGTCGACCGTGCTCGTGGTGCCGGGCGCGATCTCGCCCGCGAACCGCGCCGGCTTCAGCTCGAGCCGCGGCGCGCGCGGCTCCTGCGCGACGGCATCGAGCGAGGCGAGCTGGAGGGATGCCACACACGCCAGCGCGAGTGCGAGCAGGACGCATGTTCGCGTGGACGGCACGTGGTGTGGAATGCCCGCGCGACCGGGCGTGGAAACGCTGCTGCGATCAGCGCGCGAGGACGATGAACTGCACCTGCGCCTGGTAGGCGCCGGGGCCGTCCGTCGCGTTCGAGGAAGCCCCGAACCGGAAGTTGCACGTGCCGTCACCGATGCCGGTCGTGTTGCACGCGGTCGAGGCTGCCGATGCGGGATTCGCGCGGCCGACCGTCCAGACCGGCGCCGCGGTGCCGGCCGCACCCTCGAGCTGGAGCCCGAACGCGCTCGCGGACGTGGTCGGCGCGACGGAGTTCACCGGCGCGTCGTTGATCGCGCCGTCGTAGCTGCCACCGGAGCAGCTGGCCACGATGCACTTCATCGCGTCGGTCGGAGCCGCAGGCGCTGCGGGATCCTCGAGCACCTGCAGGTCGGCGCCGAGCGCCGAGTTGGAGGAACCGAACATGATCGAGCAGTCAGCGGCCGTGCGCTTCCACGGATCGTCCGTGACGAGGTCGCCGAGCGCGAGCGAACTCGGCGTGGAGCAGCCGGTCGCGTCGAGGTAGACCAGCTCGTCGACGAGCCCGGTCACGTCGATCGTGCTCGCGGCGCCAGCGCTGGGGACGATGCCGCGGGCGGTGGTCGCCGATGCTGCGAGCAGCACGACGAGCACCACCAGTGGCAGCCAGACCAGCGAGGTCCGGAGGAGGGAGCTACGGGGCTCCTGTGCATGCTGCGCGCGGATCGCGATCACCTACGGGGTATCGGCACATGCGGTGCGACCCTTGAACGGCGCGGCTCAGAACGAGGCGTACTCGTCGCCTTCGTCGAACTCTTCCTCTTCCTCGAGGTAGAGCTTCCACTCCTGGCGCCGCTTCCACCACAGGTAGACGGGGGGCAGGAGCAGGGTCGCTGCGAGCAGCGCGAGGATCCACCAAGGCGGCAGCAGCACGACCCGGCCCATCGACTTCGATTGGATCTTGCCGTCGTCGCCCTTGATCTGTGCCTCGGCGGAGAAGATGCCGAACATCGGGGGATCGCTCCACACCGCGCGATCGGAGCCGGTCGCGCCGCGGATGAGGGCGCGCTCGCCCAGGTCGATCTTCTTGACCTGGTTGCCGAACAGGCTGGTGATCACCACGTCGCCGTCGACGTGGTCGCTCACGTTGCCGTCGTTGCGGTACCGCACGCCGTAGGTGACGAAGCTGGTCCCGCCGAAGTGGAACATGTCGCGTGCGGCCGCCTCGGTCAGCTTCAGGTCGCGGACTTCGGCGCCGGGCACCTGGAGCAGCACCTGGAGCATCGTCGCGAACTTGAGGGCGACGGTCGACGTGCCCTCCTTCCTGGTGCCTTCGAACTGGAAATTCACACCCGCGTAGGAGGCGCCGACGGGCGCGTCGAGCGGCGGCACGATCTGCACGTCGAACTTGATGCGCTCGAAGGGCTGGAGCGTCGTGTTGCCGATGTCGGTCGTGATCCAGTCCGACGCGCCGAATTCATAGCCGTCGAGCACCGGCTCGGCAAGGAGGGTCGGATCGGTCGGGGGTCCCAGGTCGACGATGCTCGTGACGAGCTTCACCTCGCTGTCACTGTCGTTGAAGATCGTGACGCGCTCGACGGACGGTCGACCGGGCTCCACGTCCGCCTCGATGCGGATCGGCGTGATCGACACGAGGTTCGTCGGCGACGGGTTGTCGAGGATCTCGCGCTGCACCGCTGCGGCATGGGACGCGGCAGGGATCGCGAGCAGGGCCGTGGCCGCCACGATGAGGGCCAGCGGGATGCGATGCAGGTTTATGCAGTTCATGCGTGCAGACCGATACCCGAACGACTGCGGGGCGACACACGTGTCGTGTGTCGCCCCGCGTCGATCTGGATTCCGTGATGGGTCAGGGGTTCGCCGTGGCGAGCACGTTGGCGGTACCGGCGTAGCTGCCCGCAGTCTGCGTGGCGCCCTGGCCGTCCGCGGCGAAGCGGATGGAGCAGGACTGGGTGGCGGTGGTGACGGCCGAGGTCTGGCAGAAGTTCGACGGAGCTGCGGCGACCGGGGCCCAGATGGACTCGGCTGCCGTCGGCGTGGCATCCACGGTGAAGTTCGTACCGGCAACCGGCGCAGGGGTACCTGCGACAGCTGTCAGTGCGACACCGAAGTTGTCGTCACCGAGCGCCGAACCACCAGCTGCAGCTGCGACGTTCTCGACGGAGAGGTTCGAGGCGGCGGTGCATGCTCCCGTGCAGAAGAACGGCGCAGCGTCGACGTCATCGATGGTCACGTTCGCGCCATTCACCGAGTTGGTCGCGAAGGTCACGGTACAACCGGTGCCTGCAACGATCGGCGTGCCGGCGGAGAAGTCGCCGATGGGGACGGTCGAGCCGCCGCCACACGCGGACGCGGTGTCCGGGCTGATGCTCATGCCCGCCGTGACATTGCCGGTCACCGACAGGGTGCTTGCTGCGCCAGCGCCCGGGATGATGGAGAGGCCGGACGCCGTGATTGCGACGACGCCCATCACCACCATGGCGGGGATGAAGGCGATGAACTTTCGCGAGCGGGAAGACATGTGAGCGGTTCTCCTCGAAGGGGGGTGCGTCCGTGCAGCAACACCAGGGGGGCGTGCTCTTCCCAGACGTTGTCGGCAGTTCTGCAATCGCACTTGAGTGCTTCTGGCGCGATTGTCGAATCGACTAGGTCCCTCGGACCCGCCCCGCAACGGCCTCTAGGTGGTCGCGCGCGCGAGGGAGCCTCGAGCAGACATTTGCACTCAAGGTGGCTCGTTTGCATGCCGACAACCGAACGGACTGGATACGTGCTGCCCACTCGATGCACGTCACCCCGCTGAAAGGTTCCTCCCAATGCCCGCCATTGCACTTCCCCGCGCTCGAACGCTCGCCTGGCTGCCCGCCGCCGGCCTGCTCGTGCTCGCCGTCCTCGCCGCGTTCGGCTTCACGGGGCTGACACACTCGGTCACCGCGCAGACCGGCACCACGACGGTCACCGCGACGGTCAACAAGGAAGTCCACCTGGCGCTCAACGACACGGGCAGCTGCGGTGGCGTCACCGGCAGCACCACCGTCAAGGCGATCACCGGCACGGCGCTCAACACGTCCGACGCCCGCGTGCAGTTCGCCAGCTGCCGGCTGACGTTCGGCACGAACAACTCGGCCGCTGGCGCGAACGTCCTGGTCGAGAGCACCCGCACGAGCGGTGCCAACCAGTTCTGCACGACGGCACCGACCGGCGCCTGCGTCGCTCCGCAGTTCACCGATGTCGCAACCGCGGGTGTCGCGCAGGCCGCCTTCGACACCGGTGAGGCGACCGCCGCTGGCTGGTTCGGCATCAAGACCGTGGTCAACAGCAACTGCGCCGGCGGCCAGGGCACGACCAACTACTACGGCCTGCTCCCGAACACCAACGCCACGCCGGACGGCGCGACCGTGTGCGCCACGGCGAACACCACGGACGGCGACATCACGATCGGCTTCTGGGCCAACCCGGGTGCCACGCAGCCGGCCGGCAGCTACCAGGTCCAGACGACGCTGACCGCCAGCGCCATCTAGTCCCTGCTCCTGAGCAGCTCCGCCTTCGGTTCGGCCCACGTCACCCTCGGGTAGACGTGGGCCGTGTCCGTTTCCAGCCGCCTTGCGCTCCTCGCATCGATGTTCCTCGCACTGGCGTGGAACCCCTCCAGCGCCCTCGCCGTCGACGGCAGCGACTGCCGGACCTATCCCGAGGTCGCCCCGCGGATGCACGTGCAGAAGTTCGCTGCCACGGACGTCACCGGTGGGATCGCCGGGCTCCCCGATCGCGTCACCACGGACCTCGCGCCGGGCCAGCGCGGCCGAGTGTGCGTCGGTTTCCAGAACCGCACGGGTGACACCATCACGCTGCGGTTCCAGACGACCGACATCGGCGCGAACCGGGACGGTACCCCGACCCCCTCCGGGACCGGCGACGAGGAGTACGGCGCCGGCTCGTGGCTCAAGCTCCCCCCGAAGAAAACGGTGGAGCTGCGCCACGGGGACCTGGTGTGGCTCGACATCAACGTCGACATCCCGGTCGACACCGCCGGCGGCAGCGCCTACGCGGGCGTTGCAGCCATGGCAGTCGATTCGGCGACGGTGGGCGCCCCCACCGGCTCGCAGGCGAAGGTCTCGCCCGCGATCGTGGTGCAGGTGTTCTTCGACGTGCAGGGCGACCTGAAACGATCCGGGCGAGTAGCGAAGCTGCGTTCGCCGCGAGTGATCTGGTGGGACGGGCTCGGCATCGATCGCGTCGGCTTCCTCGGCAAGCTGCGCGGCCCCGGTATCGCGCCGGTCCGGTTCCAGTGGGTCAATGACGGCTCGGTCACCGACCAGGTCTCCGGATCGCTCCGGATCGAGAGCTCGCTCGGCGGCAAGGACGTCACGCGGATCCCGGTCCCGCAACGGATCATCCTGCGCGGATCCTCGCGCGAGATGGAGGCGACGTGGTCGAACGAGATCCCGTTCCTCGGGCGGTTCACGCCGACCCTCGAGATCACGGGATCTGATGGCAAGCTCCATACCAAGGAGCTCCCGGCGATCTGGGTCATCCCCTCGTGGTACTACCTGCTGGCGCTCGTGATCGCGTTCGCAATCCCGATCTCGATGCGGCGTCGATCCAGGCGGCGATACCGGGAGCTCGTGGCTCGCCTCGAAGCTGCTGAGGGGCGTGGCAGCGTCGATGGCGACTACGCTGATGAGGACTGGGATCACGACGCTTGAGGCGTCGTCCAGTATGGCGTTCGAAGCGCATTACAATTTTCCCATAACGTACTTAATAATCTGCAACTAGCTGCCGATGGTCTTCTGGTTGGAGGGCGACGCCCCGCGGACGAGCGGGGCGTTTGTCGTCAGACGGGGCGCGCGCCATGGGGGGCGCCTCGGGACGAACTGGAATTCGTGGCTTTCGATCTATTCGCATCAGCCAAGACGACCGCGATCGCAGCGCTCGTCTCGGCGTCATTCGCCTCACCGATCGTCGCCAAGAGCGACGTCGTGTCGAGCGCGTTCGGGGGCAGCGGCCCCCGTGCCGAGCAGGTCGTCGCCGGCGGTGTCGCATTCTCGATGCCCAAGGCGTGGGGTCGATTGGGTTCCAGTGCGACCACCCATGACGGCGACGCCGCGGCCGAGGGCGATCGCATCGGCACGGTCGTGAGCGGCCTGTGTCCTGGCGGAAGCGCCGGCGCGACGTGCCGCGACGGTGTCCAGCTGACATTCATCACCTACTCCGGCGCGAAGCAGCACGAGCTGCCGCTGCTCTCCAAGCTCGAGCGCCAGCTCGACACGCAGCTGGCCGACAAGTACGCCGTCTTCGAGAAGCTCGAGGCCAAGCAGCGCCCGGGTCTCGACGGCATCCGCTACCTGGACTACGCCTTCACCTACCACGTGGGCACGGCTGTCCGGCACGAGCGCATCGCGGCGTTCCGTCACTCGGACGGGAGCGGTGTGATCGCACTCTCGACGGGTGCCGAGCTGGGCGCCCACGATGCCGCGATCAGTCGGTTCCTCGAGGGTGGCCACGCTGCCGTCGATGGTGAGCGCTGACGCGCCCCGTCCCGGATTTTTCTCTCGCGCGCACGCGCGCGTGAAGAAAAGTGGTTCCTGCCGCGACTTGGTTCAGAGCGCGAGGTCGGCGTACAGGTCGTCGACGTCGGGTTCCGCCGGGGTCGGCTCCGCCACGATCCCGGCGCCGGGCGACGATGCGAGGCGGGCAGCCCACGGCCGCTCCTCGCGATAGCGGTGCACGCGTCGTCCAGCATGCTCGGCGCGTGCATCGTGGCCGAAGAACGCCACGGACGCGCGTCGCCACGAGCCGGTCTGCTCGTGCAGCCAGTGCAGCAGGTTCGCCGCGTACCGGATGTTCGCGCGCGCGTCGCTCATCGCAGCCGGGAAGGCGTCCGGGTGCCAGTGATCACTCAGCTGCATGCAGCCCCAGCGGGTGCCTGCATCGGAGCCCGCGCCATCGGGCGTGGCGAGCGTGCGTCCGCCTGGCTCGTACTGGCGCCATCCGGACGCGTACCAGCAGATCGCGCGCAGCAGGTCCGCGGGGACCGCGCACAGCTCCGCTTCCTCCGCGAGCAGGTGGTCGTAGCGTGCAAGCGACTCGTCGGAGACGTCGGCTGCGTCGGATGCCCGATCCGCCGAGTCCTGGAAGCGGCGCAGCAGCGGCGAGCTTGCGACGCCGAGGCGACGCATGGGCGTGATTCGCGGGCGGCGACGCACTGGGGTGGTGGTCGTCATCGGAATGCTCGCTCCCACGGCTCTTCGTACGGAAGTGAATCGGAGTACGGCGAGGGCGAGAAGGCCGGACGCACGTGTCGGAAGCGCGCGCCCTGGGGCGCCGTGCGTGGTCGCCGGCGACGGCGCTGCGAACCCTGCAGGGTGCCGCCGCCTCCGGCGACCGGATCTTCCTCGAGTGCTGACTCGGCCTCGAGCGCGCTTGCAGCCGGACGTGTCGGCGGCATGGCTCGGTGGTCGATGAACAGCCCCCGGTTCTCCTTCAGGTAGTCGAGGAAGCTCATCCTCGTGCTCCTTCAGTCGGCGCGCCGGCCCTGCCGTGATGACAGGGAGGCACGCGGTGGTGCTTCTCCTGAGCATCGAGGAGCGGAAGCGGCCAGTTGCAGGCCGCAGCGGCCTGCGCGGTGGCCGCTTCTGGATGAAACGGCTGGAAGCGGGCGGCGGGGCCCGCATCACTAGTGCAGCTAGTTATTATGCTACTGGACCAAATGGTCCGATATTAGTCCACATGTCCTACGTCCAGCTTCACCACGAAACCTTTGCAAACCGGCGTCGATACTAGTCCGGCACTCGCACCGCCCGGATATCAGACAGCCTCCGCACTGGGGCTCCGGTCGTGCGGCACCGACAGACCAAGGGATCTAACGTGGGGATCGAAGTATTCTTCGCAGTGACGACTGCACTGTTCGCCGGTACCACCATGTGGGCGTGGCGACGAGGGGGCGGCGGCGACAACGCGCGCCTCGACATGCTGCAGGGGCGGCTCGAGAGCCTCTCCAACGTGTGCCTCACCGGCCTCGGTGGAGCGCTCGACGCCATGCGGCGTGGTGACTACTCGATTCGCCTCGAGCCCAAGACCGAGCTCATGCCGGCTCCGACTGGCGATTCGACCGTCGACGAGCTGATCCGCACCTTCAACGACATGCTCGTGAAGGCGCAGGGCGGGCTGGTCGCCTACAACGACGTGGCCGACAAGTACGAGGGCCTCATGGGTCGCCTCGACCTGGTCACGATCAGCCTGACGTCGCTCAACAACGTGTGCCTCACGGGCCTCGGCGGCGCGCTGGTCGCCATGGGCGAGGGTGACCTCACCCATCGCCTCGAGCCGAAGACCGAGTTCGTGGAGGTCGATGCCAATGACATCGACGTCGTCGCGAACCTCGTGCAGACGTTCAACGAGATGCTCGCGAAGGCGCAGGGCGGACTCGGCGCGTTCAACAACGTCGCCGACCAGTGGACCGACGTGATCGGCGAGCTCAACGAGGCCGTCGACCGCATGGGCTCTGCAGCAAGCGGCCTGGCGACCAACGCGCGTGAGGTCGGCCGGAGCGCCGACGAGGTCGCACAGTCGGTCGGCGAGCTCGCTGCCGGCGCCGAGCGACAGGTCACGATGCTCGACGACGCACGCTCGGTCGCGGAGCGTGCACATGCGGCTTCGTCCGACGCCCACGAGCGCACGGGCCAGGGCGTGGAGACCATGACCCAGGCCGGTTCTGCGATGGACGTGCTGCAGACCAGCTCGGGGGACGTGCTCGATTCCATGCGGACGCTCGCGGAGAAGAGCGACCAGATCGGTGGCATCGTCGATTCCATCAGCGGCATCGCCGACCAGACCAACCTCCTCGCCCTCAACGCAGCGATCGAGGCGGCACGTGCCGGTGAGCAGGGACGCGGATTCGCGGTCGTCGCCGACGAGGTCCGCAAGCTCGCGGAGGAGAGCCGCCACGCGGCACAGGAGATCGCCGGCATCCTCGCGGACATCGGTTCCTCCACGAGCGTGACGATGGGCCTGGTGGAGCAGAGCGTCGAGCGTACGGGCGACGGTCTCAAGCTGGTCGAGGAAGCGCGTGAGGCGTTCGCCTCGATCGAGAAGGCGGTGGCGGAGGTCGTCGCCGGCGTCGACCAGATCAGCCTCGCGACCGAAGAGGTCGCGAGCGTGGCGACGCAGAGCTCGGCGTCGACCGAGGAGGTCTCGGCCTCGACGGAGGAGACCGCCGCATCGATGCAGGAAGTCTCGGCATCGAGCGACGAGCTCAGCTCGCTGAGCGTCCGGCTCGGCACGCTGGCAGGGCGGTTCAAGATCGACGCCGCCCAGGGCTCGCGTGCGGGCAGCAACGTCATCGAGCTGCGCGAGGTGGCGTGATGTCGGACCTCCAGCTGGTCGCGTGCCGCGTGTCGGGGGTCGAGTACGCCTTCCCGATCGTCGCGGTCCGCGAGGTCATCCGCGGGGTGACGGCGCAGCCGATCGGCTCCGCGGACCCCACGGCCCTCGGCATCGTAGACCTGCGTGGCACCGCCATGCCGGTGCACGACCTGGCGCTCGCGCTGGGTGGACTCAAGAGCAGCCCGATCGCGTTCGAGGATCCGAACCGCACCGAGACGGTGGGCGGCGAGGACGCCGATGCGCATGACGGTCGGCGGATCGTGGTGACCTCGCTCGGCGACAGCCAGGGCGTGGTCGGATGGCTCGTGGACGGCGTGGACGAGGTGCTCGTCGTGGACGGCAGTGCGATCGAGGACGTCGATCGCACGACCAGCGTCGTCGTCCGCCAGATCGCACACGTCGGCGACGGACGGCTCCTGCCGATCCTCGACGTGGACCACCTGCTCGGCGGGCGCGCCTCCTTCGAGGAAGCCGCCTGACGGAACGAATGCACGAGGGCCCCGGCCGCGCACGTCGCGACCGGGGCCCTCGGTTGCTCCGGGGGACGGGACCCGCACGACTGCTCCCACGCACTGGTTCCGCCTCAGTTGCTCGCGGGAGCATCCCCGCGCGACAAGTCGGCGTGGGGCGGGCGTGGGTCGGCGTGGGTCGGCGTGGTCGGCGACACGCCCGTCGTCTGAGGTCCGCGTTCGATTCCGCAGAGCGGAACTCGAACAGCGACCTCAGATCGTGAAGCGGTCGAGCAGGCGTTTTTCCTGCTCGTGGACGGTCACCTGGATCTCGACGTGGGATTCCAGGCCGGAGCCCTTGAGCTTCTTGCGCAGCAGCTCGTCGACCTGGAACACGCCGCTCGAGTTGTTCATCTCGATCTGCACCTCGATGGCGCGGGTGCGGCCCGGCTGCAGGCGCACTCGATCGACCGCGGCGGCGCTCAGGGCGTGGATGGAGAGCGATCCCTGCTCGAATGGGATGCGCGAGCGGCCGTGGGTCATGTCGAGCGAGTCGCCGACGCGGACCACGCCGGCCTCGATGGTGAGCGGCCGGCCGTCGCTGCGATGGGTGATGATCGACTGGAGCGCCTCGCTCACGACGGCGGTGCGTGCGACGGTGTCGTAGATGCCGTCGAGCAGCTCACGTGCCTTGCGGTCGGCGAGGAAGAGCGAGAACTCCTCGTGGCCGATCCGGTGGATGCTCATGCCGACGTCGTGGAGCAGGCAGCCGAGCACGACCACGACCTCGGCGTCCTTCTGCGTCATGCCGTAATCGGTGACCATCGCGGGCTGGACTCCGGCCTTGGCGAGCAGTCGCAGCAGCTTCAGGCCGATGTTGGTCACGATCTGCATGTGGACCCAGGAATGGTCGTTCATGCCCATGCGCGCGACGGCGTTCAGGTTGGCGATGTGCCACCACGTGCGGAGCTCGTCGTCGGCGTTCACGCGCTCGAGCAGCTGCTCCAGCACGCGGTTTCCCCGCGTCGGCACATTGATTCGCGCTTCCGCGATGAACTCGTGCACGGGCCGCTCGGACAGCGCTCCCTGCCGGTCGGAGGCCAATTCTCGAGCAAGGTTCGAAACTGGTATTTCACTCGTGAATGCAGGCTCTTCTGCCGGGGAGTGGTGGTCCTCGGCAGGGTGCTGGTGGCCTTCGATGTCGTTCGGTGCGTCGTCCATGCATGCAATCCTTGCCCCGTCTCGACCGGCTCCAACCCGCATCAGCAGGTTGAAAACACCGAACGAGGCGTACAGGATGTCGACGTCGTGTCGGGGGAGAGCCTCGGGTCGACATCACGAACGACTCAACTGAGGAGTGGGAAACATGGGTCTGACCAAGACTGGTCTCATCGAAAAGGTCGCCGATCGCGCCGACCTTTCCAAGAAGGATGCTGGCGAGGCCGTCGAGGCCGTGCTGTGGGCAATCGAGGGCGAGCTCAAGAGCGGCTCCGACGTCAACATCACCGGCTTCGGCAAGTTCTCCGTCTCGGAGCGCGCAGCGCGCCAGGGCGTGAACCCCCGCACCGGCGAGAAGATGCAGATCGCCGCAGCTCGCGTCCCGCGCTTCACGCCGGGCAGCAAGCTCAAGGAGACGGTGAACGGCAAGAAGAAGTAATTCACTTCCTCGAGTTCACTTCGACGGGCGTCGTCCTCCGGGACGGCGCCCTTCGTGTCTTCCTGGCCCCGTGCTGCGGCGCGCCATCCGCCCGAGGCGGTAGGATTTCGCCACTGTGAGCGATCCTTCCGCATACTCAGAACTGGTCCCGGATTCGACGTGGGTCGGTGATCCGGCCGGCCTCAGTGTCTCGGGCCTCACCTTCGACACGCGTCGGGTCGAGTCGGGCGCCTGCTTCTTCTGCGTGCCAGGCGCATCGCACGACGGGCACGACTTCGCCGCCGAGGCAGTCGCTGCCGGCGCGTCCATGCTCGTCGTGGAGCGGCGCGTCGACGGCGTCGACGTGCCACAGCTGGTGGTGCCGAGCGTGCGGGCCGCGATGGGTCCGATCGCCGACCACCACTTCGGTGCGCCGAGCCGTGCACTCGACGTGTTCGGCGTGACCGGCACCAACGGCAAGACCACCACCACCTTCCTGCTGCGCGCCATGCTGGCTGCGGCGGGGCGCACGTCCGGCATGGTCGGCACGACTGGCGTGGTCGTCGGCGGCGAGGATCGCGAGACGGGCTTCACCACGCCCGAATCGCTCGACCTGCACGGGCTGCTGCGCGACATGGTCGATGCCGGGGATGATTCGGCTGCGATCGAGGTCAGCTCGCACGCGCTCGACCAGAAGCGCATCACCAACGTCCGGTTCGCAGCGGTCGGGTTCACCAACCTGACGCGCGACCACCTCGACTACCACAAGAGCTTCGAGGCCTACTACCAGGCCAAGCGCCTGCTGTTCGTCGAGCCCGGCCCGGAGGGCCAGCACTGGCCCGCCGCGATCAACTGCGACGACGAGTGGGGCAGCCGGCTCTTCGACGAGCTCGTGCACGCCGAGCGAGACGACGTCCCCGTGTGGGGCTGGACTCTCCGCGAGATGGCGCGTGCCTCGGTGAGTGCCAGCTTCGCGCTGCTGCCCGACGGCGCCTCGATCAAGGTCGAGAGCCCGGTCGGCGACTTCCACCTCAAGTCCTACCTGCGCGGGCGCTTCAACGTCGAGAACGTGCTGACCGCAGCGACCATGGCCCTGCTCGCAGGGCTGACGCCCGCCGACGTGCAGGCCGGGCTGGATCGCGTGAAGGGCGTGCGCGGCAGGTTCGAGCCGGTCGAGGCGGGCCAGGCATTCACCGTGCTCGTGGACTACGCGCACACGCCAGATTCGCTCGAGCAGGTGCTGTCGAGCGCGCGGGCGATCTGTGACCGCAACCTGATCGTGGTGTTCGGCTGCGGTGGCGACCGTGACCGGTCCAAGCGACCGCTCATGGGCCGCGCCGCATCCAACGGCGCCGACCTCGCGATCGTGACGTCCGACAACCCGCGCAGCGAGGATCCGGAGGCGATCGTCGCCGAGATCCGGCGCGGGATGCGCGGCGGTGCGGAGGTCGTCGAGGAGCTGGACCGTCGGCGCGCGATCGAGCGTGCCGTGGCCGAGGCTGGTCCCGGCGACGTGGTCGTGATCGCCGGCAAGGGTCACGAGCAGGGCCAGACGTTCGCCACGGAGACCGTCCCGTTCGACGATGTCACCGTGGTGCGGGAGGCACTCGACGCCGTCGGCGTCGGTTGATCGTCCGGTGAGCCACGTGCCTTCCTCCCAGCAGCGCTGGACGCTGCTCGACATCGTCGAGTCGCTCGGCGTGGCGGTCTACGGACCCGTCGCCGGCGATGCCGAGCTTGAGGCGTGCGTCGTGGGTGGTGCACCCGGCGAGCGCGAAGCGAGCGCCGGCGTGGTCATCGATGCGCGCGAGGTGCGCCCCGGCGACCTGTTCGTGGCGCTGCAGGGCACCCGCTCGCACGGCCTGGAGCATGCAGCCCAGGCCTTCGAGCGCGGCGCGAGCGCGGTCCTCGCCGGCACCGACCTCGAGGTCGAGGACGATCGCTGGAGCGAGCTGCTCGCCCAGGCGGCCGAGCTGGGGCCGGTCCTCGTGGCGACCGACTGCGACGGACGCACCGCGCTGGGTCGCCTCGCGCGCGCCTGGCGGCGTCGCGCCCGCTGGCAGGTCGTCGGCATCACCGGCTCCAGCGGCAAGACGAGCACCAAGGACCTGCTCGCCGCGATCCTCGAGCGTTCCGGCTTCCGCACGCGTGCGTCGCACGCCAACTGGAACAACGAGATCGGCGTGCCACTGACACTGCTCTCGGCCGGCAGTGACATCGACGTGGTGATCTGCGAGATGGGCATGCGCGGGCTGGGCCAGGTGGCGTGGCTGTGCGACGTCGCCGACCCAGACATCGGCATCGTCACCACGGCGGGCACCGCGCACCTGGAGCTGCTCGGCTCCGTCGAGAACATCGTCATTGCCAAGGCGGAGCTGCTGGGAGGCACCTGGCCCGGCGGGGTCGGCATCTTCCCGGGCATCCAGTCCGAGCTCGTCGAGGCGGCCGTGCGGGTGCCGGATCGGTTGTTGCCCTTCGGCGTCGGCGAGGCCGAGGCCGACGACGCCGCCGTCCTCGTGACGAGCGTGGAGCGCACCGACACGGGCATCGCCGGCACCATCGACCTGATGGGCGAAGAGCTCGAGTTCCGGATCCCGCTCCACGGCATCCACCAGGCCCGCAACCTGGCAGCGGCCGCTGCGGCGCTCGTCTCCCTGCGCGGCTCGGCCTCGCTGCTCGCCGACGATGCGCTGCAGCTCGATGACGCCGACATCGCACGGTTCACTGCAGGCCGCGGCGAGCGCCACCAGCTCGGCGGGGGCGGCTATGTGATCGCCGACGCCTACAACGCCAATCCCGAGTCGATGGCAGCTGCGCTCGCGGAGCTCGCTGCCGCGAACGGCACGCGCCGGATCGCGGTCCTGGGTCGCATGGCGGAGCTCGGACGCCTCGCCCCGCGCCTGCACGGCAACGTGGGCGCCGCCGCGGCGACGCTGGACGCGGTGGAGGAGCTGGTGGTCGTCGGCGAGGGCGACGACGTCGAGGCGCTGGCCAAGGCGTGGCACAAGTCCCGCGGCACGAAGCCGACGCGTTTCAAGGACGTGGAGGCGGCGCTCGATGCCGCGGGCGACTGGTGTCGCCCCGATGACGTCGTCCTCGTGAAGGCATCCAACTCGTCGGGGCTCGGCAGGCTCGTCGACGGGCTCGTCGAACGCATGGCTGGAGGTCGACCGTGACCCGAATGCTCCTCGCCGGCACGTTGGCCGCGCTCTTCGTCATCGTCATCGGCCCGCTGTTCATCGCGTGGGCGCGGCGGCGCGAGTTCGGCCAGGAGGTCCGCGACGACGGCCCCCAGGCGCATCGCGTCACCAAGCAGGGCACGCCGACGATGGGCGGGCTGCTCATCCTCGCGGGCATGAGCGTGCCCTACTGGCTCGTCGGGCGCGAGCACACGCAGTTCGGCCTCGTCGTGTGGGCGACGATGATGATGTGCGCCGGCATGGGCTTCTGGGACGACGCGATGAAGGTCGTCAATCGCCGCTCGCTCGGCATCAACGCCAAGGCCAAGATGCTGATCCTCGTGGGCATCACGATCTTCCTCGGCTACATGAGCACCGAGGTGCTCGAGGTCACCACGCTCCTGGAGATCCCGTTCACGAGCAACAGCGCCGGGTCGAACGCCATCACCATCGACCTGCAGTGGGGCTGGTACGTGCTGCTGTTCTTCGTGCTGGCGGGCACCTCCAACTGCGTCAACCTCGCCGACGGGCTCGACGGGCTCGCCGCGACCACGGTGGTCATCGCGCTCACGACCTTCACGGCGATCGCCTTCATCCTCTGGGATCGTCGGCTGGCGGGAATCCCGCCGCTGTCGATCGATGGTCCCGGCGCGCTCGACATCGCGATCTTCTGTGCAGCGCTCGGTGGTGCGCTCATCGGGTTCCTGTGGTGGAACGCGCACCCGGCCAAGGTCTTCATGGGCGACACCGGATCGCTGGCGCTCGGCGGCGCACTGGCCGCGCTCGCAGTCGTGCTCAAGGTCGAGCTGCTGCTCGCGATCATCGGTGGCGTGTTCGTCGTCGAGGGGCTGAG
>JAOPYU010000246.1 GCA_025964455.1 Thermoleophilia bacterium
GCCCTCGACCGTCGTGGAGCTGGTCGAGAACGATGTCCAGGATTCCGCGACCCCGTTGTGCTTCCACGCGAGCGCACCTGCACTGAACGAGGACGTGCCATCGGAGAAGTCCGTCGCGTACTGCTGCAGGCGCCATGCGCCGTTGCTGACGACCGACACCTGCATCGCCGCACCCGCCACTGCCTGGCCCGAGCCGGTCGGCCCGATGCGTCGAACGTCGCCGGGGAACAATGTGCCGAACGAGATCGCGTTCGGTGCCACGGGGTCGCGAGCCGGGTCGGCGTAACCGAGGGAGGAGACGCTGAGGGTGATGCTCAGGGCCGACACGGTGTACGCGGCGGGCGTGTCAATCCGGCTCGTGTCGGCGCCGACGTGCTCCACTCGCACGGTTCGCGCGCCGGGAGTAGCTCCAGCCGCTATGTCGAGCACGACATCCAGCCGGGTCGACGATATGCGCGTCACCGACTGTACGGTCACCCCGGTCCCGAGGATTGCCACGGAGTCCGTCGACTCGAAGCCCTCACCCGTGATCTGGATCAACGTACCGATGTCTCCCTGGACACCGGCATTCGGCGCGACGCCCGTCACCGCGAACCGGACCTGCTGACCATCGGAGCAGACCACCGATCCCGACATGTTCCCCGCACCGTCGACAGCGCGCACGCACGTGACGTAGGTCGTGCCACTCGTGAGCGTCAGACCCGTAGCCCGCAGCGATGTTGCGTACGCATTGGACGTCCAGGCGCGGACGGCTCCCGCGGCGCAGTCGGCTCCGGTCGGCGACGTCGTGACGCAATAGTCGTACTTGACGAGGCCCGAGCCTCCGCCGTCGAGCCCGTCAGGCCACGTGGCCTCCAGGACCGAGAGCGAGCCGGTCTCATCGATGTCGATCCCGCGCATGGAGCCGTCGTCGACGTTGAGCGGGTCCGACGGCGGATTGTTGTCGACGCCGAAGTCAGGGAACGGGGATGTCCCGAAGCTCCTCCAGGCCGACGTCGCTCCGCTCGCGTCCTTCGCGCACACGCGCCAGTGGTACTGCGTTCCTACTGGCAATCCCGTGTACGCGAAGGACACGGACAGGCCTGACCCAGCGACTGGTTGCGCAAAGGACGCGGCGGTGCGGACGTTGGGGTCAGTCGTATCGCCGCAACGGGCGTCGAGCGCGGTGCCCACGGGCGCGAACTCGATGTAGGGGGTGACGGTCTCGGCGGCGTCGGGATCCGAGATGGTGAAGTCGAGGAAGATGCTGTTGGAGATGCCGTCGGGTACCCACGACCCGACCGGGATGGTCGTCGAGTGATCGGCTCGGTACTGGGTGATCCCACGGACAGTCGGAGCAACGTTCCCCGAGCACGTCTCGCGCAGCTCGGCGTAGGTGGCGCGGTTCGCGGTTGCACAATCACCCAGCTCGAACTCATAGTTGGAGCCGGTGGTCATCACCTTGCCGACCCCGTTGATGACGTGGACTCCACGCCAGTACCCGCCGTCTCCCAGGCTCCGCGCTCCGGTCACGGTCGCCCCGGACGTCAGCTTGGTCGACCCGGCGAAGTAGCGACCGGTGAAGGTCCCGTCGCCCAACGTACCGTCCGCCCCGTAGCCCCATGTGAGGACGGCGCCGGTCGCGTCCACCACCCCCACTTCCTTCTCGCCTGCGGCGATGTCGATCGCGTTGGCGAGCGGGGTACCCGAGTTGGGCGCAGCCGAGGAAGCCCGCACCTGGATCGCGTAGGGCGTGTCGACCGTCGCGTTGTTGCCGAGCTTGCCATGGTCGCCCTGGCCCCATGACCATGTGGTGCCGTCCGCCTTGATCGCCAGGGGGGTGTTGTCGGCGGCAGCGATCTGCACGACCTTGGTCAGCGGGGCGAGACCTGCTCCTTCGAGTGCCTGCACGGCGTACAGGTGACAGACGTTCGAGGTGCATGTGTCTGGGCCACCGAGGACCCCCCGTCCCATCTGCCCGTAGCTCGCCTGGCCCCACCCCCAGACGGTGCCGTCGGACCGCAGGGCAAATGCATCGTCGCCCGCCGCGGAGTTCGCGGCGACCGCAGTGACGCCTGTCAGCTGGACGCCGGATGCGCGCATCACTGGTGCCGCGTAGCTGCGGCTCGTGCAGCAGACGCCGGATCCCAGGTCACCGGCGTTGTTGGTGCCCCACGACCACGCGGTGCCGGCCGCGTCGACCGCGTACGCCGCCTCGTCGTTGGCTGCAACCTGCACGATGTCGACCAGCGCGGGACCGCTGTTGGATGCCGCAGTAGCCGACCGCACCTGCACCGCTCGCGTCCGGCGGGCCGTGGAGTTGTTGCCGAGTCGCCCCGAGGCGCCCGAGCCCCACGACCAGACGGTGCCATCGGCACGGACCGCGTACGTCGAGGTCTGGCCCGTGCCGATGGAGGTGATGTCGGCGAGCGGGACACCTGCGGACACTTCCACGGTCTGCAGGCGCGGCGTCGCACCATTCGCCGTACCATTGCCGAGCTGACCGTCGAAGCCGTCGCCCCAGGTCTGGACCTTGCCGTCTGCCGTGAGCTGTGCGCCACCTGAGCTCCGGCCGCCCGTGTCGAGCACGCCCGTCCCCGTCGAGAACAGCGTGGAGACGAGCGATGACGAGCACGGCTCGGCGCTGGGGCAGCTTCCGACCGCGGCGGTGCGGCCCAGCTGTCCGAGCTGGTGCGCTCCCCAACCCCACGGTTGTCCGCTCGCCCGGAGCGCGACCGTGTGGCGATCTCCGGCATCGATCGACTTGAACATCGACGTGGTCGAGGTGACGAGGGCATTCGCGCCGTCGCGCAGCTGCTGGGGGACGACCGAACACGTGCTCGTGCACGAGCTTCCGGCGAAGGTGTTGTTGCCCAGCTGGCCGGAGGTTGCCCGCCCCCAGGACCAGACCGTGCCATCTCCGCGCATCGCCGTGGTGTGCTCGCCGCCCGCAGCGACCTGCGTGAATCGGGTCAACGTCGCGTTGGTGGCGTCGCGCACCGGACTCGCCACTGCCGACGTGCCACCGGCGGAGTTGATGCCGAGCTGTCCGGCGGTGTTGTCACCCCACGCCCAGAGCGACCCGTCGTCGAGTAGGGCCAGTGCGTGCGCCGTGCCGGCTTCCACTCGTTTGACCCCCGCGATCGGGGTCGCCGCAGCGGTGACGACCCGACGAGCGGTGGGGTAGTCGGTGCCGGTCGTCAGGCCCGCCCCGAGCCGGTCGTTCGCGTTGCTGCCCCAGGCCCACGCGCTGCCGTCGGCGTCCGACGCCACGCCGAATCCATTGCCCGCCGAGATCGTGGTGATGTTCGACAGGTCGCCGGCATTGGCTGTGTCACGCACTGGTGCCGCGGTCGCGCTGCTCCCACCTGTCGTGCCTCGACCCAGGCGCCCGTTCGCGTTGCTGCCCCATGCGAGCACGCGACCGTCGGCCCGCAGCGCGAGCGCGAATCCCGAACCGGCTGCCACCTCCTTCACTCCGATCGCAGTGGCGGGGTCGACCTGCACGGCCCACTCGCTACACGCCACCGTGCTGCACGTGCTCGAGGTGGTGGACCCCAGCTGCGATGTGTCGTTGCGTCCCCATGCGTACACGGACCCATCGTTGAGCACTGCCACACCGAATCCGCAGCCGAGCGCGATCGACCTGACTCCGGTCAATGCCGTGGCCCCGCCCGGCGCGCGCCTGACCTGCACCGGGGTCGAGCTCGTCCCCGAGGTCGTGCCGTTCCCGAGCTGTCCGTAGGCACCGTCGCCAGCGGTCCAGACCGTACCGTCCGCGAGCAGCACGGCGCTGCTCCCGCACGAGGCTGCGACCTGACGTGAACCGTAGGTGCCCGATACTGGAGTCGACGTGTCGACCGAGAAGTCCGGATCTCCCCCGGGCGTGTACCACGGGCTGGACGCGCCGGTCCCTCCGCCGTCGCGAACGCATGCGCGCCAATGATATTGCGTGCCGGTCGTGAGCCCCGTGACGGTGATAGTGCGCCAGCTACCGAATGACTGGACCTGGGTCGCTGTCGTGCTCTGATAGACTGCAGTGTCCGACGTGTCACCGCACGCGGCGCTGAGCGGCACGTGGTTGGGGCGCAGCTCGACGAACAGGCGGACGGTCTGGGCGTCGTCTGGATCCGAGATCATGGCGGTGAATTTCACCGTCGTCTCGTTGGTCCACGTTCCCGAGGGCAGCGGGGTCGTGCCGTCGCTGCGCTGCTGGATCCCCTCAACGGGGTTCGGCGCACGATTGCTGCCACAGCTCCATTGGACGAGATCGGGCCAGGTCTGGAACTGGTAGGTGCTCGTGCACGCGCCGAGCTGGCCGTAATAGTCGTCGCCCCACGTCGCGATCCGTCCGGAGCCATCGCGCGCGATGCCATGCTCACGACCGCTCGCGATCGCACTGAACATCGCCTGTCCGGCGCCACCCATGCCCACGACGAACTTTGCGAACCTGCTGGGAGAATCCGTGGTTCCGATACCTGTCTGGCCCTTGATGTTCTCGCCCCAGGACACCAGGCGCCCGTCCCCGAGCAGTGCAGATGGCGTGAAGTCGTTGCCAGCAACGGCAGTGGCTCCCGCCACGAAGCTGGAGTAGCTCGCGTTGTCGCTCACGCGAGTCGGATAGAAGGAGTGCGCTGGTGACGTGGTCGAATTGCCGAGCTGCCCTGTCGGATTCGAACCCCAGGCCCACACCGACCCGTCGTCCCTGGACAGCGTGGCGCCGTAGAGCAGCGGTGCCGACGAGATCACCCCCGTCATGGGGATTCCCGACATGGCGAGCACCTGACGAGCCCGGCGGCTGCAGGGATCCGAGCCACAGGTGCTGGGCCCGACGTTGCTCCCGAGCCCGAGCTGCCCTCGATCGTTGATGCCCCACGCCCACAGCGTCCCGTCGTCGCGGATGGCCTGCACGTGGTCGGTGTCGCCGCCGTTGCCGACCAGTGTCGTCACCCGGTCGAGGTTCGCCCCGCTCACCTGCTGCACCGTGACCGGGTAGCTGGCATCGGTGATGGTGTTGTTGCCGAGCGTCCCGTACGTGTTGCGACCGACGGCCGACACGGTCCCATCGACCAGCAGCATGGCGACCACCCGGTCGATTCCTGCCACCGCGATCGCGTCGACGAGGTCCACGCCGCTGGAGCGCTGGACCTTGACCGCGTAGTTGGTCTCGGCAAGCGATCCCTGTCCGAGCTGACCGCGGTCGTTGTCGCCCCACGCCCAGACGCTGCCATCGGCTCGAAGCGCGATCCCGTTGGACGCCGAGCCCGCGATCGCAACGACTCCGTCCAGCGGCGTCGCCGCAGCCCGCAGCACCCGCAGGGGGGTCGACGTATTGCCATCCTCCAACCCGACGCCGAGCTGGCCGTCCCGATTGTCGCCCCAAGCGAACACCGTACCGTCAGCGGCGAGCGCCATCGAGTGCCAGGAGCCACCAGCCACTGCGCGATAACCCGACCCCACGGCCAGCTGCGCAGGTGTGGCTCGGGCGGCGCAGGGCCTTCCTCCGGCACAGACCGCCGGAACCGCTGCGAGACCGAGCTGGCCGAGCTGGTCGTCGCCCCAGGACCACGTGCTGCCGTCGGCCCGGATGGCGACGCTGTGTGTCCCACCGGAGGCGATCGCCAACCCGAGGCCGAGCCAAGTCGGTGTCGCCGAATCCGAGACCTGGACCGGCCGGGTGCGTTGCAGCTGGGTGCCGTCCCCGAGCTGGCCCCAGTCGTTACGACCCCAGGCCCAGACAGTGCCGTCCGCCCGGACGGCGACGACGTGGTCGGGTCCCCCCGAGATGTCGCGGACGCGATCCAGCGACCCGCCTCCGGATGGTGCGAGTACGGACGTCGAGCGCGATTGCGACGCGGTGTTCGTCGCGTTCCCGAGCTGCCCCTGGCCGCCGGCGCCCCACGACTGCACGGTGCCATCGCTCCGCACGGCGCGGAAGGTAGCACCGGCTCCGTCGATCATCCTCACCTGGCTGTGCGCCGGGAAGCCACCAATGTCCTGCTGCACG
>JAOPYU010000261.1 GCA_025964455.1 Thermoleophilia bacterium
TCGGACAGGACGTTGCCGACCGCATCCCGGATCACGCGCGCCTCGGGCTCGCCGGAATCCCCGGTCGACGCCGCGCTCCACTCGTTCCCGCACTGGGGGCACACCAGCAGCGGTGGCATCTCATAGGCGTACTCGCTCGAGCACTCGGGGCAGGGCGGGAGGGATGCAGGCATGCCCGGATCGTACCGGTCAACCGTTGGTGTAGCCGCAGGCGTCGCAGCGCTTGACGATCTTGCGCGGCGCCTCGCTCGGCGCCTGGCCGGGCGCGGAGAATCCCACCTGCTCGACCTGGGTCACCCCGCGTGCCCCGCACTCGGGGCACTGGTCGGTGAATCGTCCACATCGTCCGCCGCAGTCGTCGCAGCTGAGCACGCCGGGCGATTCGACGCGCAGGTCCATCGAGTCGCAGTGCGGGCAGTGCAGCAGGCCCTGCGCCATCCGCACGTCGGGGAGGGCCTCGTCGCCGCGGGCCGTGGTGGGGGAATCGTCGGAGTGCGGGGGATGGGACATGGCCTCCCTGTGCCCGCTCCGGGCCATCCCATGCCCCCCGGTGGCCGCTGTCGCGCCGGAATCCTGCGCCCGCGCGGTAATCCTGCGACCCTGAAGCCATGACGAATCCCGCCGACAGCTCCCCGCAGCGCTTCGCCGACATGCCGCACGTGCACGAGCACACGGTCGTCGCGCTCGAGCGCGCCGGCCTCACGACCGCCTTCCCGATCCAGACCGCCGTCGTGCCGGTGGCGGCCACCGGGCGCGACGTGCTCGTCAAGAGCCCGACCGGTTCGGGCAAGACGCTCGCCTTCGGCCTGCCGATCATCGCCCAGATCGAGCGCGGCACCCGCACGCCGAGCGCGGTCATCCTCGTGCCGGGCCGCGAGCTGGCGATCCAGGTGCGTGACGAGCTGGTCCCGATCGCGTGGTCGCTGCAGCTGCGCTGCGTGGCCGTCTACGGCGGCGGGTCCGGCTCCAAGCAGGGCAAGGCCGCCGCGGGTGCCCCGATCATCGTCGCGACGCCTGGGCGACTCGTCGACCTCGTGCGCTCCAAGCAGGTCGACCTCTCGCACGCGCCGATCCTCGTGCTCGACGAGGGCGTCCGCATGCTCGACATGGGCTTCACGCCGCAGGTGGAGGAGATCGCCAAGGCGATGTACCGCCGCACGCAGACCATGCTCTTCTCCGCCACGCTCGAGGGGCGCGTGGGCAAGGTCGCGGCCGACCTCACGACCGACCCCGTGCGCGTGGAGCGCGACGAGATCCCTGGTGCGGGCGGCGAGATCGAGCACCAGCTCGTGCTCACGTCGGCCGCCGCCAAGAGCGATGCGCTCGTCGACGTGCTCGATGATCCGAAGCGCGACCTGGCCGTCGTATTCGTGCGGACCCAGAAGGGCGCGGACAATCTCTGCGAGACCCTGCGCACCCACGGCCTGCGCGCGACGACGATCCACGGCGGCATGAGCCAGCCCGAGCGCCTGCACGAATACCGCGTGTTCTCGCGCGGCGAGTGTGACGTGCTCGTGGCGACCGACGTGTTCGCACGCGGCATGGACCTCGACCGCATCACGCACGTCATCAACTACGAGCTGCCGGAAGACGCCGACGCGTACCGCCACCGCACGGGGCGCACCGGTCGCGCCGGCCGGACCGGCACGGCCATCACGCTCGTCACCAACAGCACGCGCTCGATCGTCGAGGGTCTCGTCCTGGACCTCGGCCTGCCGCTCGACCTGATGCGCACGATGCGTGCGGGCACGACGGAGCGCGCCAAGGTCGTCGCGCCCGAGGCGCGCTACACCGATCCGAAGGAGCGCGCTGAGCTCCAGCGCGGTGATCGCGGTGGTGCGCGGACGCGACCTGGTCGACCGGCCGCGCAGGCCGGTGGCGGCGCCGAGCGGCCTGCATTCGAGAGCGCCGGCAACGGGCGCGGCAAGCCGCTCACCCGCACCCACGCGCCGCGTGGTGCGGCCGCGACGGGGGCCGGGCGCGGCACGATCACGAGCTACGACCCGGCCAAGGGCTTCGGCTTCATCAAGCAGGCAGCCGGCGGCAAGGACGTGTTCTTCCACCGCAAGTCCGTGTCGGGCGTCGACGACCGCACGCTGCGGCCGGGCATGCCGGTGGCCTTCGGGCTGGATGCCGGTACCGGCACGAAGTTGAAGGCCAAGCGCGTGACGGTCGAGGCGCGTCGGGTGTAACCGATCCCGCGCCGCGCATGACAGGGATACATCCCCTACCGGAGGTTGTCTGTCATGTCCTTGCTGTGGATCGTCCTCATCGTCGTAGTGGCGCTCGCCCTGTTCGGCGGGCTCGGGTTCGGAAGCCGTGGGCGCGGTGGTCGCGCTGATGGCGTCGGCGCAGGCGCCGGCACCGGTCGTGGTTTCGGTATGGGAAGTGGCGTGGTCGGGCTCATCGTGCTCGTCGTTGCCATCATCCTGCTGGTGAGCCTGCTGACCTGACGCGAGCGCGTCACTCCAGGGATCATCAACGCGAGGCGGCCCATGTGGCCGCCTCGTCGTCTTCGGTCTCAGTTGGGGCGCAGCAGCGGGGAGGTGCCGGCGAGGCATTGCGCGCCGACCGTGACGATGTAGGCGGCTCGGGTCTCCGAGGCGGCGAACAGGTCGTTGGCGAGGCGGATGGCGCGGTCGATGAGCTCGACGTCGTGTTCGAGGCCGGATTCGATCAGCTCGGGCTCGAGCGCCGCCTTGGCGAGCTGCAGCTGGGTGGCCGGGTCCTTGCCCGCCTCGACGAGCGCAGCGGCTACCTCGAGCGAGACGTAGGCGCGCTGCCAGTGTGCGGGCAGTCGGCCGAGCATGCCGGTGCGCGCGCCCGTGCGCGGGCCCTCGTCGCGGCGCTCGATCGGGAGCGGATCGCCGGCGAGGAGGCGTGCCGCGTTGCCGTGGATGACCGCCCGCATGTCATCGTCGTCGTAGCCAGCGCAGCGCGCTGCCCGCGTCGTGAGTGACAGGCCGAGCGCCATCGACCCGAACGGCGGGTCGGAACCGAACACGAATCGTGACGGGTCGTTCCACGAGAGCGCCCAGACCAGGTCGGAGACGCCCCACCACGCAGTACAGATCGAGACGTTGTCGAGCGGCGCGCTTCCGCGGGCGATGCCGCCGAGCCGGTCCGCCGCGAGATGCCCGATCACGAAGCGCGCGTCCGGCAGCACCTTGGCGACGTCGAGCACCTCCTCGCTGACACCGTCCACGTCGATGCCTGCGTGCACGAGCACGATGCCGCCTCGCTCGGCGACGGCCTCGAGCACCGGGCGCAGGCGAGGGTCACCGGGTCGGGCCTCATCGGAGTCGGGATGGAGCTTGATGCCCACGGCGCCTGCCTCGAAGGCATCGTCGAGCCCGGCCTCGTCGACCTGTGCCGGATCGACGCGCGCGAGGAAGCTGAACCTGCCATCCGAAGCAGCGGCCACGCTGGCGAGGCGCGAGTTCGCCGTGCCGTATCCGTCGGATTCGTGGAGCGGGATGAGGACGGCGTGCTCGACCTGTGCCTGGTCGGCCTGCGCGGTGATGGCGGCGAGCGTCATCTCCTCGCCGGTGCCGGCGTCCACACCGAGGTGCACGTGCACGTCGGTCCGCGGGCCGTCCGGGATGTACGCGGCCGTCGCGTCGAGCAATGCGCGGTCCCATGCTGCGACGCGTGTGGAGAGCTCCTCGTCCATGGGCGTCTCGGTGCCCGCGAGGCTCCTCGCTACACCCCTCGCACCGTGTGTTTCCTGCACTGCGCGACGGGCACCCGTAGCTCGAACATCCAACGAGAGAGGAGCACGACATGGCCGATCCCGTCCCCGCAGGCAGCGACGTGTCATCCGGTACCTACACCTGCACCAGCTGCGGCTACGCCCTCGACGTGCAGTCCACCTCGCACCTGCCCCCCTGCCCCCAGTGCGCCAACGGCTCCTGGAACACCCAGTCGGGCGGCGACAGCGCCGACGACCCCTACCCCGACGCCTGACCCGCCGCGCACCCTCCCCGGCTGCCCCTCCCGCCGCCTCCCCGGCCGCCGCCTCCCCGCCGAGCGCACGATTTTGTGCGCGGGCGTCAAGGAATCGCGATCACCCCATGACGGTTCGTGGCCGGGCGCACGTTTTTGTGCACAGGGAACAAGAAATCGTGAGCACCCCCTGACGATACTCTCGAGGCTCGGCCAGCTGAGTGTCAGTAGGTGTTCGTGATTGTGTGCCCGGGCGTCAAGAAATCGTGCGCGCGACGATAGAACGCCGAGCGCCGTCCCTCCCGCCCCCACCACCGCCCCCCGCGAGCGCATGATTTTGTGCGCGGGGGTCAAGGAATCACGAACGCCCCATGACGATTCGTGACCGGGCGCACGATTTTGTGCACAGGGAACAAGAAATCCTGAGCACCCCCTGACGTTTCTCTCGAGGCTCGCCGCCCGAGTGTCAGCAGGTGCTCGTGATTTTGTGCGCCGGGGTCAAGAAATCGTGCGCGCGAGGGGAGGGAAGGACGTGCGCGGCGCCGTTGTCAGCGGAGCTTGGCCCAGGCGGCGACGGCGTCGAGGACGGCCTGGGCGGCCGGGGTGGGGTGGTCGTTGGCGAACTCGACGTAGGACGAGTGGCGGTCGAGGTAGATGCGCGTGAGGCCGACGTCGGGGCGGCCGATGCGGTCGGAGGGGCGTGCCTCGGCGAGCAGGCCGCTCGCGTGGATCGCGTCGCGGACTGCCTGGGCGGCGGCGCGCTCGGCGTCGCTCCCCTGGATGTGGCGGATGTTGGTCTGGACGCCGCCACCGAAGTAGGTGCTGCGCAGCACGAATCCGCCGTCGCGATTGCCCGGCACGAGCGTCACCTGCTGCGAGTCGACGGTGAAGACGCCGTCGTCATCGACCTGCGAGGTCCGCTGGACATGGACGTTGAAGTCCGCGGTCGCGGCGGAGGGGCCCGAGGTGGTCAGAGCGGTGAGGGGGGCGATCGGTGCGAGCTGCATGGCGCGAGCCTAGCGCGATCGTCAGCCGACGAAGCCCATCGGCGCAGTCGGCTCGGCGCCACTCGCGGTCGGCATCGCCCCCTGCACGCGCTCGAGCGGCAGCAGGAACACGCGCGTGCCAAGCAGCGGGGCCAGCCCCTCGAGCGACGCGAACACGACGCTGCCCACCGGGACCTCCCGCGCGAACTGGTCATCGCCCACGTGCAGCGCCAGGACCCGCAGCATCGCGGCGTCCAGCAGCGCTTCAGTACCCGCCGGCAGCCCGAGCTGCGTCTCGCGCTCCTCCGCCATCACCAGCCGCGCGAGCGCGTAGCCGGGAGCGGGCTCCACGAGCTCCATTGCAGCCTCGACGACCGGATCGACCTTCTTGGGCGGGGTCGTCGGCGCGCTCGCACCAGTTGGTCGCGCCGCGACGCGCCGGCTCTTGGGGACCGTGGGCGTGGGGGTGGAACCGGTAGGCGACATGCTCCGGAACCTACCTCCCGGCCGCTCCCGCGGCGAGGCGGTAACGCTCGCGCAGCAGGGTAGCCACCCCGCATGGAACACACCGTCGAGATCACGGAGACGATGCACGAGCTGCCCGACGTGCCCACCGCGCTGCACATGCGCTGCAGCTGCGGATGGTCCTCCAGCGCGCACTCGCGCGAGGACGCCGACCAGTTCGTGCGCGAACACATCGACAGCGGCGTCGTCCCGGCGCCGCCGCCCTACGTGCCGTCCCCCGACTGAGCCTCAGCCGCCGACGACTGGATCGAGCTGCGCTGCCCGCCGGATCTCCGCGACGATGCTCGTCGCGATGATGCCCTTGTCCAGGAAAGACACGGCCCCCAGGTCGCGGCAGCGCCGCCGGATCTCGTCCGTCCCGAAGCCCGACAGCATCACGACCCGGCTCGCTGGCGACGCCTCGCGGATCAGCGGGAGCGCGGTGATGCCATCCATCTCCGGCATCGCGATGTCGAGCAGCACCACGTCAGGGGCGTGCTCCGCCACCATCTCCACACCCCGTCGCCCGTCGCTCGCCTGACCGACCACCGCCATGTCGGGTTCGAGCTCGATCACGAGCTTGAGCAGCGTCCGGATCGCGTCCGTGTCATCGACGGTCACGACGGTGATAGGACGATGCTCGTCCATGGGGGTGACCTGGTCGATCTTCGCTCCTCGCGAACGGTGTTGCAGGAGGATAGTCGGCGTCCACCGCCGCCGTCCAATCCCTAGCATTGCTAACCTTCGCGGGAACGGCGCGAGGGGTGCCGACGAGGGACGGGACCACCGCAATGGAAGAGCCGGGCGCGAGCATCCTTGAGGACGGCGGAGGGCGCCTCCTGCAGCTGTTCGATGCGCTGCCCGCCGCCGTTGCCGTGGTGCGTGGTGACGACCATGTCTACGAGTACGTGAACGCCAGCTATGAGCGGGTGATCGCCCGCCCGGCCGCGGAGCTCGTCGGACGGCGCGTCGTCGACGCCGTCCCCGAGGTCGCAGCGCAGGGTCACGAGGACCTGATCACCCACGTGATGACCACGGGCGAGCCGTACTACGGCACGGAGGTGCTCGTCGAGATCGATCGCGGGGGAAGCGAGGGTCTCGAGGAGACCTGGTTCGACTTCGTCTACGCGCCCCTGCGCGGCACATGCGGCAGCATCGATGGCATGCTCGCCCACGGCAACGACGTCACCGGACGAGTGCGGGCCCGCCGCGACATCGAGCGGCTCGCCGACGACCTGCGCGTGCAGCACGAGAGCCTCGAGCTGGTCCTCGAGGGATTGCCGGCGGGCGTGGTGATGTGTGACGCGAATGGTGACATCACTGCTGCGAACAGCCAGTGGCGTGACTTCTTCGGCATGCCGATCGATGCATTCAACGATGTCGCGTCCTGGGATGTCTTCGCCGGCTACCGCCCGGACGGTTCCCCATACGGGGCCGACGAATACCCGCTCGCGCGCGCCATCGCTGGCGAGCCGGTCACGGGGGAGCAGATCGTGTTCCGTCGTGCCGGGGGCCAGGATCGGACGATCGAGGTGAGCGCCGCGCCGATCTTCGATGACGCTGGGGACGTCGCCAAGGGCGTGGCGGTGTTCGCCGACGTCACAGATCGGATCGACCTGCAGGCCGAGCTCGCGGCCCGTCGCGCCAGCGCGCGTGCCCAGGCCCAGTTCGAGCATGTCCTGCAGGCTGCAGGCGACGGCATCTGGGTGCTCGACGAGCGCGGCCGCACGACGATGATGAATCGCGCCGCCCAATCCCTCACTGGCTGGTCGTTCGAGGAGATGGCCGGCAAGCCCTCGCACCCCGCGATCCATCACAGCTACGCAGATGGCACGCCCTATCCGATCGAGGAGTGCCCGATCCACTCCACCGTGACGAGCGGTGAGTCGTGTCAGGTCGAGGACGAGGTCTTCTGGCGCAAGGATGGGACCAGCTTCCCGGTCTCCTACCGCTCCACGCCGCTCATCGAGGGCGGGCAGCAGATCGGCACCGTGCAGGTCTTCCGCGACCTGACGGTCGAGCGTGAGACCGAGGCAGAGCGCCGCCGGGTCAGCGAAGCGCTCGCCTCGCAGCAGCAGGCACTGCAGCTCAACGACGAGGTCCTGCAGGGGCTGACCGCAACGAAGCTTGCGATGGACCTCGGCCACGCAGAACAGGCCCGTATCTTCCTCGACGATGCGATCGTGTCGATGCGCGGCATCATCACCGACCTGCTCGAGCGCGACGGGGTCCGCATCGAGCCCGGCGAGCTGGTGCGCACCCGCGCTGCCGACCTGACGAAGTAATGTCGGGGCATGTCCCGGCTCCACCCACCTGACGCGCCACCGGCGACCCCGGCCATCGCCGCGCTGCGCGCGCTCCTGGCCGCGGCATTCGTAGGCGCCGGGGCGTTGCACTTCATTCGCCCCGACGGCTTCGTCAACATCGTGCCGGAGCAGCTGCCGAATCCCGAGCTGCTCGTCGCGATCAGCGGCGTGGCGGAAGTGCTCGGCGGTGTCGGGCTACTCGTGCCCCGCACTCGCGTCGCTGCAGGATGGGGCCTCGCTGCGCTCCTCGTCGCCGTGTTCC
>JAOPYU010000267.1 GCA_025964455.1 Thermoleophilia bacterium
GAACAATCAGTCCGGTGGTCGAACGAGGTGCTCTGACGGCGCCGACCGTTACCTTTCGCTCCGGTGTCGCGCTTACGAGACCTACGCCATCGCCACGACCCAAGGATTCCCCCACCATGTTCCGACGCTCGTCCCTCGTGCTCGCCGCCTGTGCCCTCGTGGCAATCCCGGCCGGGGCCCTCGCCGACGGCTCCACCACCACGACCACGCCGCCCGCTGCCAAGGCCCATGTTCTGCTCCGCGCCGCTGCGAACTTCGACGGCAAGGTCGTGAAGCTCACGGCTCAGGCAGACGCTCTCCAGGTGGCGGCTGGCAAGCTCCGTGTCGAGGCAGCCGCAACGACGCCGGCTGACCAGACCAAGCTCGACCAGGCCGCGAAGCTGGACGCGCGGGCTGCCAAGTTCGACGCAGCGGCGGTGACGTTCGCCGCGAAGGCGACCGCGTTCCGCACCAAGGCAGCCACCCGCCTCGCCAAGGTCGACGACACGACCACGGCAGCAGCCTCGGCCACCAAGGCCAAGGGCCTGCTCAACGCAGCCAAGCAGCTGCGGGCCAATGCCGCCAAGAAGACCGCTGCCGCCGCGGCGCTCCGGACGGAAGCCAACGCCTCCACCCCGGTCGACCAGGCCGGGCTCGACCAGGCTGCTGCGCTCGACGCTGCTGCAGCCAAGCTGATCGCCACGGCGATCGTGCTCGAGGGCAAGGCCGCGATCCACGCCGCCAAGGCCGAGGCCAAGGCTGCCGCCGCCGCCTGAGCCGCGGACAGCATCACGCCCATGCCGAGGGGGCTCCGACGTTCGCGTCGGGGCCCCCTCGTCCATCGGTCACTTGGTCGGTACTCGGAACATGGGGATGAACCACTGCGACAGGGGTCCGATCGCCAGGGCGTAGGCGATCGTGCCGATTCCCAGCGTTCCTCCGAGCACGGCGCCGATGGCGACGACGCCGACCTCCACGGCAGTACGGGCAACCCGCACCGACCATCCGCGCGCCGCGAGCCCGATCATCAGGCCATCGCGAGGGCCCGGGCCGAACCTGGCGCCGATGTAGAGGCCGGTCGCGACGCCATTCAGGACCACGCCCACAGCCAGCAGTGAGATGCGTGCAACGACGTGGTGGGGCTCCTCCACGAAGCGCAGGATCAGGTGGAGCACGACGCCCAGGATGAGCACGTTGCTGATCGTGCCGAGCCCGGGCCGCACACGCAGCGGGATCCACAGCAGCAGTACTACGCCGGACACGATCACGACCCACGCGCCGATGCCGAGTGGTGCCTGCTCGGCGATCCCCTCGTGCAGCACGTCCCACGGCATGTTGCCGAGCGAGGACAGGATCAGCATCGCCATGCTCACCCCGTAGAGCACCAGCCCCGCATACAGCTGCGCGAGGCGTCGCCGGAGCCGTCGCGGTGGTTCTGCAGTGGCCATCCGGCCATCCTAGACGCTGACCGGAGCTGCGCCGGCATGCGGCGCATCCACGGCTCTTGAGGTACCCCGTACGGGATTCGAACCCGTGCTACCTGCGTGAAAGGCAGGCGTCCTAGGCCACTAGACGAACGGGGCGAGGATGGGGCGAGCCTACACGACCCGCACGGCGGATCGTCAGGAGTCCTCGGACCATCCGGTGCGCTCGATGCCGATGATCGGCAGCTCCGGGGTGGCCAGGTGCACCAGGGCCCCCATGAGCAGTTCGATGGCGCGACGACCGGTCGGCGTGCCCATCACGGCGAACGGCGGCAGGTCGCCGGGCAGGCCGACGAGCGTGCGATCGAGCAGCGCCGTCGCGACACGGATGCACCCCTGCAGCAGCGCCGCGTCGCGTTGGCGTTCGTGGGCGGAGGGCAGGTCAAGCGCCGAACACGCGAGGTCGAAGACCTCCTCCGGGTCGCCGCCACCGAACTGCACCTGCAGCGCGCTGGCGAGCAGCTCCGAGGCGCGGCGGAAGGCCGGGAACTCCACCGGCATGTGGCGGGCGCCGCCCATGTCGAGCGAGCCGGCTAGAGCGGGTTCGTCACCGATCCCGAAGATGCGTCGCGAGTTGCCGCCCATGAGCGCGGCGACCTGTGCGTCGTCCCAACCGCACCCACGCGCAAGGCGCGCCGTGATCTGCACGCCGAGCTCCGCGGAACCGTACGGCGGGTCGCTGCCGTGAACGACCCGCGACGGCGGCGCGCACGTCAGCAACACGGCGATGTCGGTCGGTCGCCACCACGAGGTATCGAAGACGATGTTCGGGACATCTGTGGTCGCATCGACGATCCACGACAGGTCACTCACTGCAGCGTGGGCGAGGATGAACGTCGCCCGGGGATGTTGGCGCGCGAGCTCCACGACACCTTCGCCGAGCCGCTCCATGCCGCGGCCGGCGTGGATCAGGATCGGGACGCCAGCCGCGCCGGCCACGGCGGCGGTCGTCTGCGCGACGTCGTCTGCGACACCGAAGCGCTCGCCCCGCGGATGCCACTTGAGCCCGATAGCGCCTTCGGCGAGCCCCTGCTCGGCATCGGCGGCGGGATCGCTGTTGCGTGGATCGCACCGGTGCAGCGCGTGGAACCTGCCACCGCTTGCGGCTGCCACGGCCCGCACGCGCGGGTTCTCTTCCGCGTAGCCCGCCTCGTGGTGCAGGGGCACGACGATCGCGTGGCGCATCCCGGCGCGGTCGAGCTGTGCCAGCAGTGCCGCTTCGTCGATGCGCGAGCCGTCGGTGTCGACGCCGAGGTGGCAGTGCCCGTCCACGCGATCGGTGTCCTCGGGCAGGAGCCCGACCGCCGCTCGCGTCCAGGTGCGCGTCTGGCGACGGGCGAGGTCGGCCAGCTCGTCGGTGCCCAGTGCCTCGACCTCGATGTCCCGCATGCACGCCTCGCGTCGCTTGGAGCTGCCTCGCGCACTCTAGACGCGGCCCCGGGCGCGCGGCCGCCTCCGTGGGCCATCACGGCCGGCGAGGGTGCAGGATCCTCGCTCCGGCCCGCGCGGACCGACAGGATCGTGCGTGATGCAGCTCACCCCTCCCACCACGGCCCCGGCGCGCACCCCCGCGGAGCGCACGGAGCCCGCTCCGACGCCGATCCCGCAGATCCAGGGCGGCGGCTCGCTCTCGCCCTACAGCGGCAAGCAGGCGACCGTGTCCGGCGTCGTGACGGGCATCCAGCGCACGGGTGCCAGCGCGGGGTTCTTCCTGCAGGACCCGACCGGCGATGGCGACGCGGCCACGAGCGATGGCATCTACATCCGGATCGGCGAGGACGTCACCGGGTGGCAGGACGACGTCTCCATCGGAGCGCGGGCGACTGCCACCGGCATCGTGAGCGAGCGCGGATCGATGACCGCGATCGAGGTCGCCGCGCGCGGTGCACTCAAGGTCGGCACGCGCCCCTCGCTCGGACCCGCCCTCCCCGAGGTGCTCGACGTGCCTGTGGACCCGGCCCAGCGGGCCGAGTACCTGGAATCGAGAGAAGGCATGCTGGTCACGATGGAGCGGGCGATCGTCGTCGGCCCCACCAACCAGTACGGCCAGTACGTCGCGCTCGACGCCGACAAGCACGGTGCGCGCCGCATGGGCAGCGAACCGGACACCACGGGGTTCATCCACGTGAACGGTCGCATCGGGCCGAAGCCGCAG
>JAOPYU010000283.1 GCA_025964455.1 Thermoleophilia bacterium
AGGTGCTCGTCGACAACGGCCGCCTCGAGGAGGCGACCGAGCTGGCCGCCGCCTACCGCACGCTCGTGCAGGAGCGCGAACAGCAGCTCGACGTGCACGTCACCTCGGCCATCGAGCTGAGCGACGAGCTGCGCGCCAAGCTCGAACAGCGACTCTCCGCCAACACCGGCAAGCAGGTCCGCCTGCACACGAGCGTCGATCCGAACGTCATCGGTGGGCTCGTCGTGCGACACGGCGACACGCTCGTCGACACGTCCCTTCGCGGACGCCTCGACCAGCTCCGCCTCGCGTTGTCGCGTCCCGTCCCCCGTCCCGCCGCCACGAAGTAACCAAGGAAGTCACTCATCATGCAGCTGAAGCCCACTGAGATCACCTCGATCCTCAAGGATCAGATCGCCAACTACGAGAGCACCGGCGACGTCGCCGAGGTCGGCACGGTCGTGCAGGTCGGCGACGGCATCGCGCGCGTCCACGGCCTCGCCAACGCGACGTCACTCGAGATGCTCGAGTTCCCCAACGGCGTGATCGGCATCGCCCTCTCGCTGGAGGAAGACAACGTCGCGGCAGTGCTGCTCGGCGACGAGACCAAGGTCGGCGAGGGTGACACGGTCAAGCGCACCGGTCGCACCGCGTCGGTGCCGGTCGGCGAGGGCCTCATCGGCCGCGTCGTCAACCCGCTCGGCGAGGCGCTCGACGGCGGCCCCGCCATCGAGACGACCGAGACCCGGCCGCTCGAGTTCAAGGCGCCGGGCGTCGTGGAGCGCAAGTCGGTCCACGAGCCGCTGCAGACCGGCATCAAGTCGATCGACGCCATGGTGCCGATCGGCCGCGGCCAGCGCGAGCTGATCATCGGCGACCGCGGCACGGGCAAGACCGCCATCGCCGTCGACACGATCCTGAACCAGAAGGGCCAGGACGTCATCTGCGTCTACGTGGCCATCGGCCAGAAGGCCTCGACGGTGGCGCAGGTCGAGCAGAAGCTCCGCGACAACGGCGCGATGGAATACACGATCATCGTCAACGCCTCCGCGTCGGAGGGTGCCCCGCTCAAGTGGATGGCGCCGTTCGCCGGCTGCGCGATGGCCGAGTACTTCCTCTACAACGGCAAGCACGCGCTCATCGTCTACGACGACCTGACCAAGCACGCTGATGCCTACCGCCAGATGTCGCTGCTGATCCGCCGCCCGCCGGGCCGCGAGGCATTCCCGGGCGACGTGTTCTTCCTCCACTCCCGCCTGCTCGAGCGCGCGGCCAAGCTGAACGACGACCTGGGCGCCGGTTCGCTGACCGCCCTGCCGATCATCGAGACGCAGGCCGACGACGTCTCCGCCTACATCCCGACCAACGTCATCTCGATCACCGACGGCCAGATCGCGCTCAAGCGTGACCTGTTCTTCAAGGGCGTCCGCCCGGCGATCAACGTCGGCATCTCCGTGTCGCGCGTCGGTGGCTCGGCCCAGACCAAGGCGATGAAGTCGGTCGCCGGCACGCTGCGTCTGGCCCTCGCGTCCTACCGCGAGCTCGAGGCGTTCGCGCAGTTCGCCTCCGACCTCGACGCGGACACGCGGGCGACGCTCGACCGTGGCGCGCGCCTGGTCGAGACGCTCAACCAGCCGCAGTACGACCCGTGGTCGGTCGGCGAGCAGGTCGCGATCATCTACGCCGCCTCCAACGGCGCGCTCGATGACGTGGCCGTCGAAGACGCGATGCGCTTCAACTCGGAGCTGCGCGAGCGGGTCCAGACGAACGGCATCGCCGCCAAGATCGACTCGGCCGGCAAGCTGGACGACGACCTCAAGGTCGAGCTCGATTCGGCGATCGCGGAGTTCCGCAAGGACTTCGGCGCCGGCGCATGAGCACCGTGAGCTCCCGCAGCTGGTTCGTCCTCGCCGCCGTCGCGCTCGTCGCGGCGCTGGCGATGCTCGCGCCCGGCATGCCGAAGCTCCTGCTGCCCGTGTTCCTCGTGGCCTCGCTGGTCGCGTTCATCCTCGGCGTGAAGGCCGGCGACGATGCAACAGGCACCAACTGACATGACGACCGACACCGACATCGCGATGCAGCCCGCCGTCGTCGGCGTGACGATCTACTCGTCGCGCCCGGCGGAGCTCGCTGCGTTCTACGCCCGCGTGATCGGCACGTCGCTCGACGGCGGGGTCGACCACCTCACCGGCGAGGCGCTGTTCCGCGCGCAGCTGGGTGGCCTGGAGTTCGAGGTGATCGGCTCCAACACCGCGCTCGGCAGCGGGGCCGTGCAGCCGTCGGTGCTCGTGCCGGACGTCACTGCGGCCGTGCAGCGGGCGCTCGACGCGGACGGCAGCGTGCACCTCGGCGCCGCCGAACACAGCTGGGGCTCCTACGCGATCGTCATGGATCCCGACGGCAACCGGCTCGGGCTGTACGCCCCGGCCGAAGATGCATCCAACTCCGAATCGGAGGATACGGCCTGATGGCCAACACACAGGACCTCAACCGACGCATCGGCTCGGTCACCAACACGCGCAAGATCACGCGCGCGATGGAGATGGTCGCCGCAGCGAAGCTGCGCCGCGCCCAGGACCGCATCCAGACGCTGCGTCCGTTCGCTGAAGCGCTCATCGAGCTCACCGCGCGCGTCGCGGTGGGTGCACAGAACGCCGTCAACCACCCGCTGCTCGAACGCCGCGAAGTGAAGACCGTGGCGATCGTGATGTACACGGGTGACCGCGGCCTCGCCGGTGCGCTCAACGCGAACATCCTCAAGCGGTCGCTGCTGCTCAAGCAGGAGTGGGAGGCCAAGGGCGCGACCGTGCGGTTCCTCGGCGTGGGACGCCGCGGCGTCGGCTCGCTCAAGTTCCGTGGCATCGAGGTGGACTCGGCCTACACCGGGATCACCGACAGCCCGCGTTTCCGCGACGCCGAGGCGATCGCCGGTCGCGTCGTGGACTGCTTCCGCGAGGGCACCTACGACCACGTGATGGTGGTCTACAACCACTTCGACTCGGCGATCAGCCAGACCGTCATGGCGCAGGACCTGCTCCCGCTCACCGACGAGCTGCTCGCACAGGCCGTCCGCGGCGAGCACGAAGCGAGCACCGGCGTGGATCCCGACTGGGAGTTCGAGCCGAGCGAGGAAGGTCTCCTCGACCGACTGGTGCCGACGTATGTCGAGCAGACGTGCTACCGCGCGCTGCTCGAATCGACGGC
>JAOPYU010000310.1 GCA_025964455.1 Thermoleophilia bacterium
CGACCACCTTCGCGGGCTTCACGCCGGGGACGCCGCCGAGCAGGATGCCGCGGCCGCCGGCGCTCTTCTCGAGGTACTTGGCGCCCTCTTGGGCTGCCAGGCGTCCGGCGACCTCGCTCATCGGGGCGAGCAGCGGCGTGCGGCCGTCGTCGGTCTGGACGGTCTCGTAGGCGATGCAGGTGGCGCCTGACGCCTGCAGGCGCGCGGTGAGCCCGGGCTCGGGCGCGAGGTGCAGGTAGGTGAAGAGCGTCTGGCCCTCGCGCAGCAGGTCGGGCTCGTCCTGGACGGGCTCCTTGACCTTGAGCAGCAGGTCGCTCTCGGCCCACGCCTCCTCGCGGGAGACGATCTCGGCACCGACGGCGCGGTAGTCGGCATCCTCGAACTGGCTGCCGACGCCGGCGCCCTCCTGGACGAGCACCTCATGGCCGGCGAGGACGAGCTCGTGGGCTCCGGCCGGCGTGAGCGCGACGCGGTACTCGTCGGGCTTGATCTCGGTGACGACGGCGACCTTCATGGGACATCCTTCGGGGAGGGCGTGCAGCGGAGCGAGCCTACCGCGGATCCGGTATCGGTTGCGTCGTCGAAGTGGTCGCGGAAATTGATCGGCGGATCAGTCGCGTGCGAGGCGGACCAGGTTGCGGGCGACCTCGAGCATGGCGACGAGCTCGCCGACCTCGACGTATTCCTCCGTCGTGTGGATCCGGCGCATCGCGTTCGGGAGGTTCACGCAGGGCATCCCGGCGAGGTTGAAGACGTTGGCATCGGAGCCGCCGCCGCACGGGACGAGCTCGGGCGTGTAGCCGGTGGCCTCGAGGGCGCGCACGGCGTGGGCGACGGCGGGCGTGCGGGCGGAGAATGCGTAGGCGCGGTACTCGTCGAGGCGCGAGACGTCGAGGTCGACGGCGTGGCGGGTGGCGGCGTCGGTGAAGGCGGCGAGCACCTCCTCCGTGACCTCGGCGGCGCGCTCGTGGTCGATGCTGCGGACCTCGGCGTGGAGCACGCAGTGCTCCGGGACGATGTTGACGGCCGTGCCGCCGGTGATGAGCCCGACGTTGGCGGTGGACTGCTCGTCGATGCGGCCGTGCGGCATCGCGGCGATCGCATCGGCGGCGGCTCGGATCGCGGAGCGCCCCTGCTCCGGAGCGATGCCCGAGTGCGATGCGGCGCCGGTGAAGGTGGCGGTGATCGAGACCTGGCTTGGGGCCTGCACGACGACCTTGCCGATGTCGTTGGCGTGGTCGAACACGTAGCCGAACTTCGCGTGCAGGGTCGACGTGTCGAAGGCCTTCGCGCCGAGCAGCCCGATCTCCTCGCACGGCGTGAGGATGAGCTCGACGCCGGCGTGGGGTTCGGTGCCGGTAGCGAGCTCGCGGACGAGCTCCAGCATGACGGCGACGGCCGCCTTGTTGTCACCGCCGAGGATCGCTTCGCGCGCGTTGGTGACGGTGAGCACGCCGTCGCGGTCCTCGATCACCGGGATGACGTCGTCCTCGAGCGCGACCGTGTCGAGGTGTGCGCACAGGAAGATCGGGGTGCCGGTCGTGCCGTCGGTCGGTGCCAGGCGGGCGTAGAGGTTGCCGCAGCCGGCGCCTCCGCCCGGGATCGACGTGGCGGCGTCGTCCTCCACGACCTCGAGGCCGAGCCCCTCGAGGTAGCCCCGGCACCAGGCCGCCACGCGACCCTCGTCGCGCGCCTCCGACGGGATCTCGGCGAGGTCGAGGAACGTGCGAAGCACCGACGGCGCCTGCGCAGGCTCCAGGTCGTCGATGTCGATGCGCGGGAACGTCGTGGCGGCGGAAGTCATGCGCGTGAGCCTATCGCGCATCGATCGACCATCGGAACGGAAGTCGCGGTGGAGCGCGGTACACCACTGTCGCTATGCGACAGTCACGTGCCGCGCTCGCGTGCGGCGGCCTCCAGTGCCGACCGGATTCGCGCCACCACCCCCTCCGGATCGAGGTCGACCTCGATCCCCGAGCAGCGCAGCACCGTCCAACCGGCCGCCTGCAGCAACGCGTCGCGGGCCGTGTCGTCCCGCCTGGTCCGTGCTCGCCCATGCCCGGAGCCGTCGACCTCGACGGAGACGCGTCGGTCCGGCCACGAGAAGTCCACCTCGACATGCCCTGCAGGGGTGACCACTGACACGTTCACCTGTGGGCGCGGAATGCCATGTGCCACCAGCAGCGCGAGGAAGCGCCGCTCGAGACTGCTCTTCGATCCAGCGCTCCCATCCAGGTGCATCGCGAGCGCCTCGACGATCGTGGGGTATGCCGCGCTCGTGGACATCCGCCTGATCGCGGTTCGTAGCTGGCGCAGGTTCAGCCGCCGCCGGAAGCTCGCCTCATGCATGACGTTGGCGAGCTGCAGGGGCTCGAGGTCGAAGGCCAGGTCCACGAGGGTCCGCGCCATGGTCGTGACCCGGATGCCCCGTCGATCGACCGTGTCGTCGGCGTGCAGGCTCCGAGCCACGTGGACCGCGAGCCCCGCGCGAGTCCGACAGCGATGACCGCAGACGACGTGGATCCGGCCTGGCCGCTCGCGCCAGATGCCGTGCACTTCCAGCGCAGTCGAGCGAGCGATCGCCGAGCCCTCGCCGCAATACAGGAGTGCGGCGTGCAGTTCCCCCGATCGCGAGCAGGCTTCGTGACCCACGGTGTACACCCGCGGATATCGCCGGAACAACCGGCCGCGCCTGACCCTCCGGAGGATCGCCGCGTCATCCAGACCGCAGGACCGCAGTTCGGCGTGGGTGATCACCCCGCCCTGCGACGTCGCGATCGCCGCGATGCGCTGGTCCGGTGTGGCCGATGTGGAGCGCTGGTACATGCCCCGGTGTCGAGGAGGGCCATGTGACACGTCTCCATCGAGCTGGTGACATATCCGTGACGGTGTGCCGAATCCGGCTCATGCACACGGGAGCGCGGCACACCACTGTCGCTATGCGACACCCTTGTACCGCGCTCCGGGAGAGCGGGCCGTGTGTGGTCAGCGCAACGCGGTGGTCAGCGAGGCGGGCGCTGAGAGCGACGTACGGGGGCAGCGCAGCCGGGTGGTCGACCCGCGCAGCGCCGGGTCAGCGAGGCGAGTAGACGGCGCCTTCGCGCTCGTGGCGGACGCGGACCATGGCGCGCACGAAGTCGCGGAAGAGGGGCTCGGGTCGAGTGGGTCGGGAGATGAACTCGGGGTGGTACTGGGCGGCGACGTAGAAGGGGTGGTCGGGGAGCTCGATGACCTCGACGAGGCGGCCGTCGGGCGAGGTGCCGCTGACGACGAGGCCGGCTTCCTCGAGGCGCGGGCGCAGCTCGAGGTTCACCTCGTAGCGGTGGCGGTGGCGCTGCGCGATGGTGTCGTTGCCGTAGGCCTCGTGCGCCTTGGTCTTGGGGACGAGGTGGACCGGCTGGGAGCCGAGGCGCATCGTGGCGCCCATGTCGGTGACCTGCTTCTGCTCGGGGAGCAGGTCGATCACCGGGAAGGGGCTCAACTCGTCGAACTCGCTCGAGTTGGCGCCGACCATCCCCGCGACGTTGCGTGCGAACTCCACGACCGCGACCTGCATGCCGAGGCACACGCCGAGATAGGCCACGTCGTTCTCCCGGGCGTAGCGGGCGGCGGCGATCTTGCCCTCGATGCCGCGGTCGCCGAAGCCACCGGGAACGAACACGGCGTCCACGCCGCGCAGCACGTCGGCGACGTTGTCGTCGGTGACGATCTCCGAGTCGACCCAGCGCACGCGCACCTTCGCGCCGTGGAAGATGCCGCCGTGCTT
>JAOPYU010000320.1 GCA_025964455.1 Thermoleophilia bacterium
TCGCTAGGCTCAGGGCATGCGCCTCGGATTCGCCGTCAAGCTCGTCTCCTCATCCGGCTTCAAGGCGAGCGATGCGCGCCGGCATGCCAGCGGGCCCCACCTGCGCACCTCGATCGAGCTGCTGACACCGCTGCTTGGCGAGCTCGACCGGCTCGACCTGCGGATGTACCGGATCCCGGATGGATTCGTCCCTTACGGCACGCATCCGGACCTGCCGCAGTTCCACGGACAGATCGAGGAGTGCGCCGCAGAGCTGGCCGAGCTCGGCGAACTCGTGCGGCGCCTCGACATCCGCATGTCGAACCACCCCGGCCAGTACACCGTGCTCAACTCCACGCGCGAGGACGTGCGCGACAAGGCAGCCTGGGACCTGGACCAGCACGCCGCGCTCTTCGACGCGATGGGACTTGGCGACGAGGCGGTCGTCGTGCTGCACGTGGGCGGCACGACCGACGGCCACGACGCGGGCATCGAGCGGTTCGAGCGCGCGCTCGACAACGTGTCCGAGCGCGCACGGCGCAGGCTGGTCATCGAGAACGACGACCGCAGCTACTCGCTCCCCCAGGTGGTCGAGCTGTCACGCCGGACCGGGCTGCGGGTCGTGTTCGACACGCTGCACCACTTCTGCCTCGACCCCGAGCGCATGCCTGCCGGCGAGGCGCTCGCCGCCGCGCTGGCAACCTGGCCCACCGACCAGGTCCCCAAGGTCCACGTCAGCAGCCCTCGGCTCGACGCGACCTGGCCCGCGCCGGTCGGCACGCCGCCGACCGGCCACGACACGCGTGCACACGCGGACTTCATCGATCCGATGTGGTTCGAGCGCTGGCTCGAGACGGACGTTCGCGCGAGCGGTCGCCCCTTCGACGTGATGGTCGAGGCCAAGGCCAAGGACGTCGCGGTGCTGCGCCTGCGCGACCAGCTCGCCGCGCGCGGCTACGGCTGGCGCGACGGACAGCTGCAGCTGCGCTGAGGCTCAGCGCGCCGTCGCTCCAGCATCGGTCGGGGAGAAGAAGCGCGGACCGCGCAGCTGGCGCGCGTGCTCGCGCGCGGCATCGTCGGTCGCATCGGCGCCGAGCATCCGCACGAGCTCGTCGACCACGGCGTCCTCGCCCGACAGCGCGTGGAGCGACGTGCGCACTCCGGATCCAGCATCCGACTTCTCGATGACCACGTGCGCGTCGGCGCGCGCGGCGACCTGCGGCAGGTGCGTGATGCACAGCACCTGGCGATGGTCCGCCAGGCGTCGAAGCATGCTCGCCACCGCGTGGGCGGTATGGCCACCGATACCGGCATCGATCTCGTCGAACAGGATCGTGCCGACCTGTGCCCGATCACTGGAGCGCGTCGTCGCCACCAGCAGCGCGAGCGCGATGCGGGACAGCTCACCGCCCGACGCCACTTGTGCGACCGGGCGCGGCTCGATGCCCTCCGCAGGCGCGAGCAGCAGCTCGATGCGATCGGCGCCATGGCCGGCCAGCGGCGCCTCCTCGACCCCGACGCGGAACACGCTGCCGGACATGCCGAGCTCGTCGAGCGATTCGCGCACGTCCGCGACGAGCTGGTCGGCGAGCGCGCACCTCGACGCGGTCAGTCGCGCGGCCGCCGCGTCGGCTGCTGCCTGCGTCGCCGCCTCGGCCGTGCGTGCCGCATCGAGGGTGCCACCCGTGTCATCGATGGCATCGACCTGCTCGCGCAGGGTCTCCCAGGCGGCGAGCACCGATTCGACGGTGCCGCCGTGTCGCCGCTTCAGCTCGTCGTAGGCCGCGAGCCGGTCCTCGATCTCGTCAAGTGAGCCCGGCCCCTCCGAGAGGTCACCCAAGCGCGACCCGATCGTCCCCGCGACATCCGTGAGCGTCGCCTGCGCATCCAGGAGCATCGCCGCGAGCTCGGCCAGCTCGGGATCGACGGTCGCCGCTCGATCGAGCTCGGCGTAGGCGCGGCCCGCGAGGTCGATCACGCCGCCGTCGCTGCCTCCACCATCGAGCAGCGTACCCGCACTCGCGAGCGCCTCGACGATCGCGGCGTGGTGGCGCGCACGGTCGCGACGGGTCACGAGCTCGGCTTCGTCCTCGACTGACGGGCCCACCGCGTCGATGCGCGCGAGGTCGTCGCGCAGCACCTCGATGCGCGCCGCGCCATCCCGTGCCAGCTCCTCCAGCTCGACACGTCGCGCGTGCGCGGTGTTCCATGCCGCCACGGCCTCGCGCACCTCGTCGAGCAGCGCTGCATGCGCCGCGTCGCCGGTGCGATCGAGCGTGTGGCGCTGGTGCTCGCTCGAACGAAGGCGGACCTGCACGTGCTGGCCAGCCGTCGCGATGAGCAGCCGTCCCGCCGCGGCGAGATCGCCCTTGGTGACGGTGCGTCCCCACGCGAGCGCTCGGCTGCGACCGCTCGCATCGACGCGACGGGCGAGCACGAGCGAGGCATCGCTCTCGGGTCGCAGCTCGGCGAGCGTCGCCACCTCCGGCTGGGACCAGAACGCGTCGTCGACGTCGAACTCGCCCTCGACCCAGGCCTGTGAGGCACCCGGGCCGACCTGGCCCGCATCGGCGTCCCCGCCGAACAGCAGGTCGATCGCGGTCGCCAGCAGGGTCTTGCCCGCACCCGTCTCGCCGGTGATCGCGGTGAGCCCGGGCCCGGGAGCGAACTCCGCGTGCTCGACGATCACGAGGTTCTCGATGTCGACGCGGACGATCACGTGCCAGCTCCTGCATCGCCGGGGTCCACGGACGCGACGACCCGGTCACTCGCGCGAACGCGGGGACCGTGGAAGTGCATCTGGACCGCGAAGTTGTCGCGGTAGCGCGCGTAGAAGGAGACGTGGTCGACGAAGGCGAGGCGCGCGCGCACGCCGCCGCGCCGCACGCGCAGGATCTCGCCCGGCTGGAGGCGTCCGACCTGGACGCCGTCGGCGAGCACCTTGAGCGGGCCGCCACGGCCCATGTGCTGCACCTCGACCTCGTCCTGTGGCGCCACCACGAGCGGGCGCGCGGCCAGGGTGTGCGGCGCCACGAAACTGACGACCGTCCCCTCCACGCCCCACGCCATGACGGGGCCGCCATTCGAGAGGTTGTAGGCGGTGGATCCCACGGGGGTCGCGAGCACCATGCCGTCGCACGCGACCGTGCCCATCTCGTCGAGCGTCATCCGGTCGCCCGACGCGACGCGCCACCCCAGCTCGTTGACGCGACCGACGATGCCGCCCATCGCCACCACGTCGTTGACCGCGGTCGCGGTGCCACGCCCTGCGAGGTCGAGCTCGAGCGCGGGCAGGTCGACGGTCCGGTACTCACCGCGCGCGAGCGCCTCGACCGCGGCCTCGAGCCGATCGTGCGACGCGCCCGACAGGAACCCGAGCATGCCGAAATTCACGCCGAGGACGGGCGTCTCCGGGCCGAGTCCCGCAAGCGTGCGCAGGAGCGTGCCATCGCCGGCGAGCACGATCGCGGCGTCACATCCGCCGGCGGCTGCCGACCCACCCTCGGACTTCCCCGACAGCGCGTGTGCGTCCTGCAGCGCCGGGTGTTTCTCCACCTCGACGGAATCCACGACGAGCTCGATCCCGAGGCGCGCTGCGACCGAGCACAGCTGCTCGACCGCACGCCCTGCCACGGCAGGATCCCGGTGGGTCACCACATACAGCCGTCGGACCACGTCCATGCGCGGGATGGTAGCGGGATCGTCGGTCGCGCGGTGTGTCGACTCCGTGACGTTTCTCAGGAGCTGACGGGGCCCCGCACGAGCAGGACATACTCGATGTTGCCCTTGGGACCGGGCGGGTGGGCCTGGACGACGTCGAGCACGTCGACCCCCATCGAGCGTACCGACGCGACCGTCTCCTCCACCACCTGTGCGCGCACGTCCACGTCCGTGAGCACGCCCTTGCGGCCGTGCCGGTTCATCCGGTCGCGGCCTGCCTCGAACTGTGGCTTGCACAGCAGCACGCCCCACCAGCCCTGGGGCGACATGGCGGCGATCGTCGCCGGCAGGACGGTCGCGAGCGGGATGAAGGACGCGTCGCAGACGATCAGGTCGGGCGCAAAGGGCAGGTCCTCGCGCGTCAGGTGACGGGCGTTGGTGCGCTCCATCATCGTGACGCGCTCGTGGGCGCGGAGCCGCTGGTGCAGCTGCCCGTATCCCACGTCGACCGCGACGACGTGCGCCGCGCCGCGCTGGAGCAGGCAATCCGTGAAGCCGCCCGTCGATGCACCGATATCGATCGCGTGCGCGCCCTCCACGCGGAAGCCCTCGGCCTCGATGCGCCCCGCGTGGTCCACGAGCGCGTTCTCGAGCTTCTCACCGCCGCGCGAGACGAATGGCGGTCCGGCATCGACCGTGAGCACCTGACCATCGCGCACCTTCGCGCTCGACTTGTCGACCACCTGCCCGTCGACGCGGACGCTGCCCGCCATGACGAGGCGCTGCGCGAGCGACCGGCTCTCGACGAGGCCGTCGTGGACGAGTCGCTCGTCGAGGCGCATCGTCAGTGGTCGCGCCCGTGCACGAACGCTGCGATGGCAGGGAGGCGCCCGCCGCCGGACGGCAGCGTCGCAGCCAGCTCGACGCACGCGCGCAGCTGCCCATCCACCGCGGCACGGAGGCCGTCGATCCCGGCGAACACGTCGACCGCCGTGACCTTGCCGCTGCGCGCGTCCTTGCCCGGCGTCTTGCCGAGCGATTCGGCACTGCCGGTCGCGTCGAGCAGGTCGTCCACGAGCTGGAACAGCCATCCGAGCTCGCGACCGAACGCACGGAACGACGCCCGCATCGCGGCATCGGCCCCGGCCGCGACCGCACCCGCCTCCACCGACGCGGCGATGAGCGCGCCCGTCTTGCGGTCGTGCACGTCGCGCAGCGCAGCGAGGTCGTCGCCGTCCACGCGCGCCGCATCGATGTCAAGGTACTGCCCGCCGACCATGCCACGCCAGCCCGCGTCGTCGGCGAGCAGGGCGACGATGTCGATGCGTGCCTGCGCCGTGACGCCGACGGCCTCGGCCACGAGCCCGAAGGCGCGAGCCTGGAGCGCGTCACCCACCAGGATCGCCACGGCCTCCCCGTACACCGTGTGGCTCGTCGGAACGCCGCGCCGCAGCGCGTCGTCGTCCATCGCCGGCAGGTCGTCGTGGACGAGCGAGTACGCATGGATGAGCTCCACCGCCGCCGCGACGGGAGCCACGGCTGCCAGGTCGGCGCCGACCGCCTCCGCTGCCGCGAGCGCGAGCACCGGCCGGATGCGCTTGCCGCCCCCGAGCAGCGAGTACTCGATCGCATGCGCGAGCGGCGTGACACTCGTCGGCCCGCTCCGGTCACCGAACGCCGCGCCGAGCGCGGCATCCGCGAGCTCGCGCAGGTCGTCCACGTCCAGCGCCGCCACGCCCGGATCAGCCCCGGTCGTCGTCATCGGCTCGTCGCGCCGCGGATCCGACCTGCTCGTCCAGTCGCCCGGCGTCCTCGGCGAACTGCTCCGCCGCCTCGACCTGCTCCACGCCCGTGCCGAGCTCTGCGATGCGGTCGGATTCGCTGCGCATCGCGCCGAGCGCCGTCCGCAGGCTCTCGGCGATCGCCATCTCCGGCGACGCGTCCACGGACTCGTCGTCGAGGTCACCCAGCGGCGACACGTGCTCGCCGGCGTTCGCCTCGGGCGCGTCACCGACCGCGGCGACCAGGTGGTCGGCATCGGGCTCGCGTGCCTCGTCGTCCCTCGGGTCGTCGTCCACGATCACTCCTCCTCGTCGCGCGCGTCGACGTCGCGACCCTGGTGGTCACGCAGCCATGCGGCGAGCACGCCATTCACGAGCTTGGCGGCCTCCGGCGTCGCATAGCGCTTGGCCAGCTCGACCGCCTCGTCGATCGCCACCGGGCCGGGCACGGATTCCGCGACCAGCTCCCAGAGCCCCGCGCGCAGCACCGACCGCTCCACGGAGCCGAGCCGGTCGAGCGTCCACCCCTCGAGGCGCTCCTCGAGCTCGGCATCGAGCTCCTCGATCCGCGCCGCCACGCCGCGCACGATCGTCGCGCCGTACGGCGGCAGCTCGAACCCGTGCTCACCCTCGAAGCCCGTGATCGCCGCCTCCAGATCGCCGCCCACGAGGTCGCTGCGATACAGCACCATCATCGCGCTGCGGCGGGCGCGCTGGCGCCCCGGCTCGACCGTCGTCGCGCGCGGCTCGCGCACGCGTCGGACGAACTCCGCCTCGCTGGGATCAGGGGTCCTGGCCATGTATCAGTTCTCGGTTCGTGTGCGTTTCGAGGCGTCAGACGCGGCTCAGGTACCGGCCACCCTCGCGGGTGTCGACCTTGAGCGTATCGCCCTCGGCGACGAACGACGGAACCTGGATGACGGCGCCGTTCTCGAGCGTCGCCGGCTTCTGGACATTGCCCACCGTATCGCCCCGCACTGCCGGCTCGGTCGCTGCGACCTTGAGCTCGACCGAGTTGGGCAGCTCCACGCCCGACGGCTCACCGTCGACGTAGAAGAGCTGGACCTCCATGTTGTCCATGAGGAACTTCGCGGCGTCGTCGACGACGGCTTCCGACAGCGCCATCTGGTCGAACGTGTCGGGATCCATGAAGACGTAGTCGCTGCCGTCGTGGTAGAGGAACGTCGCGCTCTTCTGCTCCGTGCGGATGCGCGGGAACTTCTCGCCCGCGCGGAAGGTCTTGTCGACCGTCGAACCCGTCTTGATGTTCTTGAGCTTGGTACGCATCACGGCGCCGCCCTTGCCGGGCTTGTGGTGCTGGAACCAGACGATGCGCCAGACGGCTCCATCGATGCTGATGTGCATGCCGTTGCGGAACTGGTTGGTGTCGACGACGTCGGACATGGCGTGCGCGCGCTCCTCGCGTGGAAAAAACCGGTGGACCTAGGCTATCGCACGCAGCGGAGGCCGCGCGTGATCAGGCCTGCACCAGGTCCTTGGTGAAGGTCGTGAGCAGGTCGTGCCCGTCCTCGGTCACCACGACCAGGTCCTCGATGCGCACGCCGCCCACGCCGGGCAGGTAGATGCCCGGCTCGACCGTCACGATCATCCCGGGCTCGAGCACGTCCTCGCTCGATCGCGCCAGGCGCGGCGCCTCGTGGATCTCCATGCCGACCCCGTGCCCGAGGCCGTGACCGAAGTGCTCGCCGTGCCCCGAGTCCGTGATGAGGTCGCGGGCGATGGCGTCGATGTCGCGACCGTGCGCGCCGGGGCGCACCGCGGCGAGCGACGCCACCTGCGCGCGCAGCGTCACGTCGTAGGCCTCGCGCAGCTCGGGGCTCGGGTCGCCCACCGCGAAGGTGCGCGTGCAGTCGGAGCAGTAGCCGTCGACCACGCACCCGATGTCAACGGTGACGAGCGTGTCGTCGGGGATCGGATCACTGCCGGGCGTGTGGTGCGGGAAGGCCCCGCGCGGGCCGCTGGCGACGATCGAGTCGAAGCTGAGCGCGCTCGCGCCGGCCTCGCGCAGGTGGCGCTCGATCGCCCACGCGACCTCGCCCTCCGTGCGCCCGCGCAGCCCGAGCGATGCGACCAGCGAGTAGGCGCCGTCGAGCAGCGCCGCCGCCGCGCGGATGCGTTCGACCTCGACGCCGTCCTTGACCACGCGCAGGCGGCTGACGACGCCGTCGGCCGCGCGCAGCGACACTTTTTCGGGCAGCGCATCGGTGAACTGCAGGAAGGCGCGGTGCGAGAGCGCCGCGGGCGGGTACGCAAGCGATCCACCCGATGCCACGTCGCCGGCAAGGCGACCGAGGTCCTGCCACATCGACTGCTCGATGCGCGACACCTCCAGGCCCAGGCCCTCGGCCTCCGCGACGTACCGGAAGTCGGTCGCGACGACCACGCGCTCGGGCGTGACGATGACGGCGGCGTTGGAGCTCTGCAGGCCGGTCAGCCAGCGCACGTCCGCCGCGTCGAGCACGAGCAGGCCCGCCCACCCGTTGGACGTGATCTGCTCGCGGACGCGCTCGAGGCGTCGTCGCGTGTCGACAGGGGCTCGTGAAGTGGTCGTCTGATGCATGGCGGGGATCCTACCCACCGAAGCGCAGGACCACCGGTCCGATCCCTGGAGTCTCAGCGCGCGTTGAGCTGGTCGCGCACCCAGCGCAGCGCCTGGCGATAGCCGTCGGCGCCATGCCCGCTCACGACGTGGTCGACCGCGGGGCGGATCACGCTCGTGCGTCGCCACTCCTCCTCGCGGGTGTCGATGTCGGAGAGGTGCACCTCCACGCGCGGGACCGTCAGCGGCGAAAGCGCGTCGTGGATCGAGAGCTCGTGGTGGGTCCAGGCCCCGGGGTTGACGATCACGGCGTGGTGGCGGATCCGTGCTTCGTGCAGCGCGTGCAGGAATCGTTCCAGGCTGTCGGTCTGTCGACAGTCGGCGACGAGCCCCTCGGATGCTGCCCATGCCTCGATGTCGCTCACGAGCTCGGGGAGCGTGCCCGTCCCGTAGTGCTCGGACTCGCGACGCCCGAGCTCACCCAGGTTGACCCCGAACAGCACGAGCACGCGCGGGTGGCGCGGGCTCGCGGATTCCAGGAGCCCGCGCCCGTGCTCGGTCGGCGCCGGCATGTGCACGTGCTCCTCCCACACGCGGCGCGCGGCCTCCAGCGGCAGGCGCACCCCGGTGATCGGGTCGCCGACCCCGGCCAGCAGCACCCACGCGATGCCGTGCCGATCGCGCTTCTTGTCGAGTGACAGGAACGGCTCGAGGGCCTCCCATGTCAGCGGCGACGTGGTGACGATGCCGAGTGACATGCACAGCTCGTGCCACGTGGCGACGAGCTCGGCCGGCGCGTCCACCACCAGCTCGCTGAGTCGCAGCGCCGCATGGGTACCGATCGCCACCGCCGCCCCGTGGCTCACCGCACCGCCGGTCGCCGCCTCGATCGCGTGGCCGAGCGTGTGGCCGAGGTTGAGCTGCGCGCGGATGCCGTCGGTGTCGAACGGGTCTTCCGCGACCACCGCATCCTTGTAGCCGGCGCAGCCCTCCACGAGCGAGAGCCAGCGGTCGTGGCGGTCCGCATCGTCGCGGGCAGTGGCGACCGCGCGGGCGCGCTCGAGCAGCCAGTCGCCTGCGAGCAGCGCCGTCTTGGCGGCCTCCACGAACCCGTCGCGCACCGCCTCGAGCGGCAGCCCGTCGACGACCGTCGCGTCGATCACGGTGGCACGCGGCATGTGCACCGTGCCGACCACGTTCTTGGCGACCCCGAGGTTGACCCCGGTCTTGCCGCCGATGCCGGCATCGACCTGGCTGGTCAGGGTGGTCGGCACGCTCACCCAGTCGATGCCGCGCTGGTAGATCGAGGCGGCGAATCCAGCCGTGTCGAGCAGCGTGCCGCCCCCGACGGCCACGACCGTCCCGTCACGGTGGAGGCCGTCGCGTGCCCACGCCCCGAGGATCTGCTCGACGGTCGTGAGCTGCTTGTTGAACTCGCCCATCGG
>JAOPYU010000331.1 GCA_025964455.1 Thermoleophilia bacterium
GCGCGCGGCGTTGCGCTCCTCGTGCTCGGCGGCACGTTCCTCGATGTCGCTGCTGCCCGAGCCGGCCTTCGACGCGCCCCGGCCAAGCAGCAGGACGGCCCCGAAGATGAGCCCCACCACGAGCACGGCGGCGGCGACCAGTGCGAGGCCCGGAGCCACGATCATCAGGACGACGCCGATCAGAACGAGCGTCGCGGCGAGCATCCATCCCAAGTACCCCATGCAGAAATCCCTTCGTGCGTTGCCTGCGGAAGGGATGGTTGCCTGCCTCAGATCGGTGCAACCTGCGACGCGGCAGCGTCGCCCACCGAGCTGCTCAGCAGTCGCTCGAAGGACGCTGCCGACATGAGGCGCGGGACGGCGTAGGTGGTCATGCTCTGGCGCTCTCCCGTCGCGTACAGGGCGAACTGGTCGGCGAACACCTCATCGATGCCCAGGCACGCGCCGGCGTGCCGGAAGCAGGCCCGCCAGCGGGGCGACGCACGGAACGCCTGCTCGAAGGCGCGCATCTCCTCCGCGGAGATCTGGTCGTAGTCGACGAGGTGCCCCACCTCGTGCAGGATCAGGAACCGGCTGCTGCGGGAGCGATTGAACTGGCTGGCCGTGAACTCGAGGCGATATGTTGCCGACGTGACCGTGCCCGTCGTCGACACGGTCCCGGTGGCGCAGGCCGACACCCCGGCGCCGCAGCTCGTCGTGGCGAGGACCGACACCGTGGTGAGTGGCGCGATCGTGCCGACGGCAGCACGGACCACCCGCGGCGACGCCGCGATCGAAGCCGCGAACGTCGCCCGCTCGCGCTGGGCCATGCGGTAGCCCCAGTCCCCCAGGTCGAACGACGCGGGCATGCGCGCCGGCAGCTCGTCGGGCGAAACCACGACCGTGGCGCGGCGCACCACGCCGGGAGCCACCGCCCGCACGCCGCGGGCCGGCGCGACGTGGCTGGTCGCGACGCGGCTGGAAACGGCCTCCGCGACGGTCTCGCTGGTGGCAGCGGGTGCGGAGGCCAGGACCATGACGAAGGTCAGGAAGGCGGTGCAGGTTGCGATCGATCGGTGCAGCATGGTGCTCCTTGGGGGCTGCTACAAGGATCGGGTTCAGGGAGCTCCGCGAAGATCCGCCGTGCGGGGTCGCGAGCAGCCGGATATGGCGTGGGATGCGGCCGGGATGGGGCGCGCCGGCATCCCCCGGACGGGCCCGGTCGATCGGGCCACGTCACGCGACCACCTCGGCCATGGGCGCGATTGCGCCGGGTCACCGGCACGCGCCAAGGCGAGGTACGGCCGATGCCACTCCCGCCCGCACAGGCCCGCGATGCTGCGATCCGCCACTTCGCCTCGGCGCGGGCCGAGGGCGGGTTCACCGGCGGTGACGGCACGTACTCGATCCCGCTGCCGGGTGCCCGGAGCGCGTGGGTATTCGGCGACAGCTTCGTCGGCGGCGTGCAGCCGGACGGGTCGCGCTCCAACGACCCGTCCACGTTCGTGCGCAACTCGCTCGTGCTGCAGGACGGCGAGCAGCTCCGGATGGTGACGGGGCGCGAGGACGGCGTTCCCGTCAGCGTTGCACGACCGCCGGGGACCGCCGAGAACCGCGCTGGCCTGCTGCCGGACGAGTGGTATTGGCCCGGGCACGGCTCTGCGGCCGGTGACGGGCTGCAGGTATTCATGCACCGCTTCCGGTCGCCGCCCGATCGCGATCCCGCCGACACCTGGGACTGGCAGTACCGCGGTACCGACGTCGCCACGTTCGACGCGGCCACAGGCGCCCTGCGCACGACCACGCCGGTGACTCCGCCCGGCGACGTGATCTGGGGGACTGCGGTCCTCGACCGCGGTGACCATTCCTACGTTTACGGCACGGCGGGGAGCGATGCACTCGTCGCGCGGGCGCCGCGCGGCAAACTCGACGCCGCTGACCAGTGGACCTTCTGGGACGGATCGGCGTGGCAACGCGACGCAGCGCTGGCTGTTCGGCTCGACGGGCCCCGCGTCAGCAACCAATTCAGCGTCGTCGACGCCCGCGACGGCGGTGTGCTGCTGGTCGCGCAGGAGGGCTTCGACCGCACGATCCGGGCGTGGCACGCTGACCAGCCCCAAGGCCCCTTCGATGCGGGACGCGCCGTTGCCGAGATCCCGCTGCAGCCCGCGGATCGACACGTCTACAACGCGGTCGCCCATCCGCAATTCACGGACCCGGACGGCCCGGGCGACCTGCTCGTCTCCTTCAACGTCGGCGGGGCGGATTTCATGGCGGATCACAGGTCATATCGTCCCGGCTTCCTGACGGTTCCCGGAACAGCCCTGCCGGGGGACGGCGCCTCGCCGCCGACGCCGGGCTGACCGCCCGACAGTACATTCCGGCGCTGCCTCCGAATTCGGGCTCAACTGGGTTCCTCCGGTAGCCGAAAGAGTCCGGGTGCGCGAAACCGCGCGCCACGACCATGCGCCGGATGCCGCTCCTCCCCATCTCCCTACACCGTCTGGTCGCGCTCGCCTTCGCGTGCGCGACCGTGGTCGCGTGCCTGGGCACGAGCGCGAGCAGCGGCGCATCCTCCCCGCTCAACGTCACGGCGACGATGGGCACGCAGACCACACTCGACATGTCCGGCTGTTCAGGTGCGACGCTGGATCTCGGCTCACTGACCGTATCGAGCACCGCGACCACTGCTGCATCGCCGTGCCACATCGAGTTCGACAGCAACCTGCCGTCGCGCCTCGCCGTGCACCAGCGCGACGGTGACGGCGCCGCGATGACCCAGGCGCGCACGACCATGGACACCCGCAGCGGGGTCCCGAGCTTCAAGGTCGCCGACGCGGTCGACGCCAGCGACATCTGGGTCGCCGGCGCCCGAGTGAACGCCACCGACCCGACTCCGCTCCGCCACACGGTCGACGGCGGCGCGACATGGGCTGACGTCACCGCCTGCGCGTCGACGGGCGGGACGATCACCTTGCTGGCCGTGTGGTCGGCCTCAGAGCTGTTCACGGCGAGCGGCAACAAGGTCTGCCGCTCCACCGACACCGGCGCCACCTGGGCAACGATCACGACGCCGCTGTCCTTCGCGGGGCGGATGTCCGTGGTCCAGGGCACCGATGTGGTGTGGGCCACAGCCTCCGGCGCCGGCAAGCTCATGCGCAGCACGGACCGCGGCGTCACGTGGTCGGCGGTGACTGCTCCCACCGCGACGACCACCCTGACCAATGTCGTGGGCTGGGGAACCACGAATGCGGTCGCCTTCAACACGGTCACCGCTGGCGACGGACTCTCCAGGACCGCGTACTCGTACACGACGACCGATTCCGGTGCGACCTGGACCCAGTCCACGATCGCGACGATCCCCGTGACAACGGTCCTGGCGACCACCGGCACCCTGCAGCTGCTGGACCGATCCGCCAGTGGTCGCCTCATCGCGATGGGCGGCTGGGCGCAGGGAAACCAGTTCAAGCAGTACTACTCCGACGACGACGGTGCCACCTGGGTCGCACAGGCGATCCACCCCATCACCGACCAGCTGCGCTGGATCGGCGGGACGACCTGGATGGGGGGCGGGCGCATGAATGTCACACAGGTCTCGCACGACGACGGCCTGACGTGGTCGAACGTGACCATCGGTGGAGGATCGTCCGAGTTCATGAACCGGGTCTCGGCCGCGCGAAGTGGCAGCGTCGTGGTCGTGGGTGACGGCTCGGCCGTGTACCGCACGACTGACAACGCAGCGACCTTCACGTCGATCTCGCCGTCGTACTCCATGTATCTCGCCGTGGTCGCCTTCGATGCGCAACGGATCGGCGTCGTCGCCACCGACGGATCGGCCGCCTACACGACCGACGGCGGCGTGACGATGCAGGCGGGTACCGGGTGCGGGGCCGGCTACTTCCGCGACGGCGTCGCCACGGGGCCCACGTCGGGTGTCGTGGTCGGCAACTCCGGCAAGGTGTGCCGGACCACCGATGCGGGCCAGACGTGGAGCATCGTGCCGAGCGGGACGGGCGTGACGCTCCTCGAGGTCACGAGGGTGCTGCGCACCGGCGACCTGATCGCCCACGGCACGACGGCAGCGACCTTCATCCGCTCGAGCGACGGCGGGCTCACGTGGCAGGCGATGTCGATGGGCGTCGCAGGGGCGGTATCGCTGTTCGCCGTCGACGACGACGCATCGACGATGGCGATCGCGCGAGGCACCTACGGGACGATGTGGGTCTCCACCGATTCGGGGGCGACATGGTCCGCGCAGGACGACGGGCTCAACAGCTCGCTCCTCGGCATCGCCGTGTCTCCGTCGGGGGGTCGCATCGTCACCGGCCACTACGCGACGCCGGGCGACGGCATCACCAAGACGGCGCTCAGCACCGACGGCGGCGTCACGTGGTCGTCGGCCCAGATCGGCGCCGGCAACGGTGAGGCGAGCGGCGTCGACTTCGTCTCCGAGCAGCGGGTGTGGGCGCTCGCGGGCAATCGCGTCCACGTGAGCGATGACGGAGGGGCGAGCTTCACCACGGTCGCGAACAGTGCGGGATCGCCCACGAACCTGATCGTGCTCGACGCCAACACCGTCATGGCATCGGGCCTCGGCAAGCTGCTGACCATCACCCGCCCGACCGTGTCGATCCCGGACGTCTCGCCAGCGACAGGGCTCACTACCGCATCGGGAGGGTTCGGGGCGTGCCTGCTGACGGCCACCAACGCGACGCCAGCCTGGCCGATGTCCGGCACCTGCAGCCCTGCCGCAGCGACCGCGTGGCGACCGGCACCGGCGGATGCGGCCGACCCCGCCACGACGATCGTGACCTCCGCGAGCGGCCTCGCCTCCGCCGACCTGGTGTTCGGCATGCGAGCAGGGGCGACCCAGACGAGCGGGAGCTTCCTCGCCCACCTCGTCTACGAGGTGGTCGCACCGTGATGGCCGACGCATAACCGGTCCGCCCACGGGAAGGGCCTCGGTGACCGATGCCCTGCATCCAACGGAGGAACCATGCGAGTCATCCGCATCCTTGCCGCCCTCGGCGTGACCTTCGCGCTGCAACGGGCGCTCCGCCCGCACATGCCGAAACTGCTTCGCATCCTGCGCGGCCTGCCCGGTGCCGTGACGGCGCGACGACGTGATCCTGGCGGCGGCCAGCGTGGCCATGTGGTCC
>JAOPYU010000334.1 GCA_025964455.1 Thermoleophilia bacterium
TCGATGGCGCGGAACCGGGGCCGGTAGGTCTCGAGCTGCGACGGGGACGGCAGCTTCGTGTCCTCGCGGTTGAAGTTCCAGCTGGCGAGCAGCGTGCCGTCGTCGGTGAACGCCGGATGCACCTGCGCGTTGTAGGAGATCGTGCCCGGTGGCTTCGCGGGACCCGCATCGATGGTCTTCCAATCGCTCCACGGACCCTGCGGCGAATCCGCCAGCTTCGCCTGCAGCTTGGTGCCGAAGAACAGCTCCTGCGAGACCATCGCCCACTTCCCGCCGGGCGTGCGGATCACGGAGAAGGAGTTGGAGAGGTCCTTGGCGATGCGCGCGGACTTCGCCGAGTCGCTGTTCCAGCCGTGGCCGTCCCAGTACTCGAGCCCGCCGCCGTGCAGCTCGCCCTTGGGCACGCGCGCGACATGCGCCCAGCGCTGGTACACGTCGTCATCCGTGTTCTCGAATCCGTAGACGTACGTGTGGGTGTCATCGCTCACCACGGCCGTGCCCCACTCCAGCCGCTCGCTGTCGGGGACCGGCACGCGTTCGACGAGCGACAGGTCGTCGAGGCGCAGGCGCACCATGTCCACGCCCACCTGGCGCATGTTCCAGCCGGGCGCGCCGGCCGTCGTCTGCTCCATCCGCGACATGAACAGCACGAGCTCGTTGCCCTCCACCATGCCGTGCCCCGGCCAGTACCACTGTCCGGGCTGCGCAGGCTTGAGGAAGTCGCTCGCATCGCGGGTCGTGCCGCTCACGAGCGTGGTGGCGGTCGCGCCGTCGTGGAGGACCGCGCTGTTGCGGACGAAGTCTGCGTTGCGGCGCAGCGTGCCATCGGCGTTGGGCAGGTCGAGGATCGTGTCGGCGAACAGCCAGAGCACGCGCCCGTCCGGGAGCGACACGGAGATGGTCCCGTCGGCCGCCGCCCAGCCGGGTCCATCCGCTCGAAGCAGTGCATCGAACGATGCCGGGTCGGTGGCCGAGGTCGCGGGGCGCGTCGCGTGCTTGTCGAGCGCGAGCAGGTGCGGCCCGGGGACCGTTCGTGGAGGAGTGGTCACGCCGGGTGCCGCCCCGGCCGGTGGCGCGTCGCCGATCGAAACCGCGCCGTCGCGGGGGTCGGTGCTCGCAGGCGAACCGGGCGCTCGGCCGAGCAGGTGGGCGCCGAGCGCTGCGGCTCCGGCGAGCGCGACGACGCCAGCGGCGGCCACGGCGACGCCCGTCGGGGTGCGAAGTGTCGCGCCCAGACCGCCGATTCCCCGTGCTGGTGCGACGTGCACCGAGTTCCCCCGCCCTCGTGAATCCCCTACCGGTATGTCGGCGGGGGAGGCGGAGCCGTTGCGTGCGTCAGGCGCCGCGCGCTGCGAGCAGGATGCGCCAGGCCGCGGCCGGTGCGCTGCGGACGTCGAAGCTCCACGTATCGTCGCCGACCTCGACGAGGAGCCGATCCGGCTCGACGCCCGGGGCTGGGCCAGCGGCGGGCGGGATCCCGAGCGCGAGGAAGCCGTGCGCGGCGTCGTAGACCGCCGCTGCAAGCAGGGCGCCCTCGTCCCCGTCACGAGCGGTGATCGACGTTCGTCGCGCCCGCCACGGGGAGGCTGGATCGACGCGCTCGAGGCGTCCGAGCTCGGTCGTCATGTAGTGCACGCCCGGCATCGGGTCGATGCCCGTCAGCGCCGTGTGCCGCTCGATCGTGCCGATCGTCGCGCCCGTCGACCGCGTGTGCGTCACGCGCACCATCCACTCGTCCGAGCTGACCCCGCCCATCCGCATGTCAGTCGCGCGCGCCCGCTGTGGCCATGCCATCGCGCGCCATCTCGGCGTTGCCCGCGCCCTCGGGGCCGCGCGCCGACGCGTGCTCGGGAATGCGACGCTCGCCCTCGGCGAGCCCGACCGTCGGCGACGTTCGCGCGCCCGGGGTCGGGATCCCGTACTCGGCCCAGCGGTCGTCGACGCGCTGCTTGATCGCCTCGGTCATGACGATGTCACTCGGCCAGTCACGGACGTAGCCTTCCTCGCGCAGCTTGATCGTCGCATCGATGCCGAGCGGCCCGCCGTGCAGTGGCGCGTGCACCGCGTCACGCACGGGGTCGGTGTTGCCGAATGCCCGGAAAGCCACGGCGTGGAGGTCGTCCACGTCGACGTAGTCGTCGAGCACCACGACCAGGCGCAGCGCCTCGGCGGCCGGCGCCTCGCGCATCAGCTCGAGCACCTCACGACCCTGCCCTCCGCGCTGCTTGTCGATCGCGACGATGACCAGGCCGGCGTCCGGCACCAGCCGGTGGTTGGTGCCGCCGACCTCGCGCACGAGCTCGGCGAGCGCGGCTGCATCGACCGTCTCGCTGCGCCGGCGCACGGCGGCGTCCTCCTCGCCGGGCGCGAGCTCGCTCGGCCAGGTGCGGGTCGCGTCGATGCCGAGCTTGCCGCCGATGCCCATCCGGGTCGGTGCGTGGTCAAGCACGTCGATGGGTCCCTCGCTCCAGAGGCAGTCGCGCGCGGGGTCCCATGCGTCGCGCACGCGAGCGGCGACGGCCGCGTAGTCGTGCACGTCGACGTCCTCGTCCACCACGATCACGGTCTTGGTGAGCGAGAGCAGTGCCGTGCCCCAGATCGCGTGCATCGCCTTGCGGGCATGCCCGGGGAAGCGCTTGCGGATCGCGATGATGCAGCAGCCATGGAAGACGCCTTCGCTCGGCAGGTCGTAGTCGACGACCTCGTGCTGCACCATCTGCAGCAGCGGCAGGAAGATCCGCTCGGTCGCCTTGCCCATCCATTTGTCCTCGTGGTCGGGCACGCCGACCACCGTGGCGCAGTAGACCGGCTCGCGCCGCCGCGTGATCGCAGTGACGTGGAAGACGGGGTACTCGTCGGCGAGCGAGTAGTAGCCGGTGTGGTCGCCGAAGGGCCCCTCGGTGCGCAGCTCGCCCTGCTGGATGTAGCCCTCGAGGATGAACTCCGCGTTCGCTGGAACCTGCAGGTCGACCGTGCGGCACTGGACCATGTCGACGCGCCGCCCGCGCGCGAATCCGGAGAACACCATCTCGTCGATGTCCTTGGGGAGCGGGCAGCTCGCCGAGTAGGTGACGATCGGATCGGTCCCGATCGCGACGGCCACCTCGAGGCGACCGTCCGGCGGCATGTGCCGCCAGTCGTCGGCGGCGCCCTTGTGGATCTGCCAGTGCATCCCGCACGTGTTCTTGTCGTACTGCTGGACGCGGTACATGCCGCAGTTGCGGTTGCCCTCGCGGTCCTTGGTGAACACGAGCGGCAACGTCACGTAGCGCCCGCCGTCCTCGGGCCAGCAGCCCAGGATCGGCAGCTCGTCGAGGTTGACGTCCGTGCCGGTCGTCACGACCTCCTGGCACGGCGCCTTGGATGCGCGCACGATGCGCGGCGGCACCGAGCGAGCCACGCCACCGAGGGTGCGCAGCGTCGCGAGCTTCGCGCGCAGGCCCTTGGGCGGCTTGGTCAGCTGGAGCATGCCGGTGATGCGTTGCGCGACCTCGTCGATGTCGTCGACGCCGAACGCCATCGCCAGCCGCGCGTCGGAGCCGAACTGGTTGACGAGGACGGGGTAGTCGGAGCCGACCACGTTGGAGAAGAGCAGCGCGGGGCCGCGCTCCTTGGTCACGCGATCGGTGATCTCCGTGATCTCGAGCTCCGAGCTCACCGGCGCGGTGACCTCGTGCAGCTCGCCGGCTGCGCGCAGGCGCGCGATCCACTCGCGGACGTCGCGGGGCGGCGTCAGGGCGTCAGGCATCCTGCAGCGCCTCGATGGCCTCGGTCCAGCGCGGCTCGAGTGCCTCGACTTCGTCGGCGCGGCGGGCAGAGACGTCAGCGATCAGTCGCGCGAGCGTGGCCACGTCGTCGAGGCTGCCGTGGTCGGCGATCGAGCAGAGGCCACTCGCGTAGCACCAGTCACCGACAAGCAGCGCCAGGTCGGGGGACGCGGCAGGGGCGATGCGCGACGCACCGCGATGCAACAGCCACCCCTCGCGGATCGCTTCGACGCCAATGGCGCGGTCGCGAGAGATCCCCGGCAGGCGTGTGCCCTTGGGGAGGTCGTGCTCTCGGACCGCCGCGTCATGCCAGGCGGGAGAGACGTCGCGCAGGCGCAGCGCCACCGCCTCGATCGGCTCGAGCGGACGTGGCCCGTTGGCAGCGGCGTCGACGGCGGACGACGGCGCCTCGAGCCAGTCGCCCGGCTCCTGTTCGGCAGCTGTCATCGCGCTTCAGCCTCGAGGGCGGCGCCAATGGCCTCGGCGAGTCCGTCGATCATCTCGTCGGTGTGTGTCATCGATGCGAACAGCGCTTCGTACTGGGACGCCGGAAGGTAGTGCCCGGCGGCGAGCGCCGCGCCGTGGACCCGTGCGAATCGCTCGGTGTCGAGGCCGCGCGCCTCGGTGAAGTTGCGTGGCGCGCCCTGCGCGCCGGCCCCGAGGTGGAACAACGTGACGAGCGACCCGACACGGCTCACCGCGGCGTGGGCACCCGTCTCGGCAACGACGCGCTCCAGCGCGGTGGCCAGGCGCAGTCCGCGCTCCTCCAGGACGGTGAAGGCGTCGCGATCGCGCAGGGCGTGCAGCTGCGCGAGGCCGGCTGACATCGCCAGCGGATTGCCGCTCAGCGTGCCGGCCTGGTAGACAGAGCCGATCGGTGCGAGCAGCTCCATCAGCTCGCGGCTGCCGGCGAAGGCGCCGACGGGGAGCCCGCCACCGATGACCTTGCCGAAGGTCGCGAGGTCCGGGCTGACACCTGTGCGCTCCTGCGCGCCACCGAGCGCCACGCGAAATCCGGAGATGACTTCGTCGAAGATGAGCAGCGCGCCGAGCTCGTCGCAGATCTCGCGCAGCCCCTGCAGGAACTCCGTGCCCGGATCCACGACGCCCATGTTGGCGGCGATCGGTTCGAGCATGATGGCGGCGATGGGTCGGCCAGCCTGGGTGCTCGCCGCTGCGAGTTCGCGGACCCCGGCCAGGTCGCCGTAGGTCGCCTGCAGCGTCAGCTCGGCCGTCGCAGCCGGCACGCCGGGGCTCGCCGGGATCGACAGCGTGGCGAGGCCCGAGCCGCCCGTCGCCAGGAAGGGGTCGGCGTGCCCGTGGTAGTTGCCCTCGAAGGTGATCACGGCATCGCGACCGGTGGCGGCGCGCGCCAGCCGCAGCGCGCTCATCGTCGCTTCGGTGCCCGAGGAGCAGAACCGGACCTGCTCGGCGCAGGGAACGACCTCGCAGACCAGCTCGGCCAGCTCGACCTCGGCCCGCGTCGGCGCGCCAAAGGACGTGCCGCGTGCGGCCGCGCTGTCGATGGCGGTGCGCACGTCCGGGTCGGCGTGGCCGAGCGGCAGCGCGCCCCAGCTCTGGACCCAGTCGACGTACTGGTTGTCGTCGACGTCCCAGACGAGCGACCCGAGCCCGCGGGCGATGAAGACCGGGTGCGTGCGACCGACCGAGCGCATGGCCCGCACCGGCGAGTTGACGCCGCCGGGGGTGACGCGCTGCGCGCGTTCGAACAGCGCGGAAGAGTGCTCCGTCGAGGCTGTTGAGGTGGGGTGGTCCGCAGCGGCGTTCGTCATGCCTCGGATCCTACGCCTGCCACGGATCAATCGTCGGCGCCACCGCCGCCAGAGCCCCCGGAGCTGCCCGAGCCACCGGAGCTGCCCGAGCTGCCGCCGCTGTCATCGGAACCACTGCGGTCGCCCCCGTGGTCGTCGACGGCGCCCGTGGTGGACGCCGGCGCGGCGGGCGGGGCCGTTGCGGCTGCCCGGGCCGCCTTCGCCGCGGCCGCTGC
>JAOPYU010000340.1 GCA_025964455.1 Thermoleophilia bacterium
CGATGGCGCCAACCTGAACGCCATCATGGGTCGTGCGCGTCCGGGTGACATGGGTTTCGACATCGTCCACGTCAATGTGCACAAGACGCTGTCCACCCCGCACGGCGGAGGCGGCCCCGGCGCCGGCCCGGTCGCCGTGGCCGAGCGCCTCGCCCACTTGCTTCCCGTGCCGCGCATCGTCCGACGCCCCGACGGCGCCTACGCCGTCATCGGCGCCGACGCGCCCGACGCCGCCAGCTCGATCGGGTCGGTGTCGCGGTACTTCGGCAACGTCGGCATCCTGATCCGCGCGTGGGCGTACGTCGTCACGCACGGCCGTGACGGGCTCCGGCGCACGAGCGAACTCGCTGTCGTCAACGCCAACTACCTGCTCGCCCTCGTCCGCGACGTGCTGCCACCGGCCTTCGATCGCCGCTGCATGCACGAGTTCGTGCTTACCGCCGGCGACGTGAAGCGCGCCCACGGCGTGCGCGCGCTCGACCTGGCCAAGCGGCTCATGGACCACGGCTACCACCCGCCGACCATGTACTTCCCGCTGGTGGTGGAGGAGGCGCTCATGCTCGAGCCCACCGAGACCGAGACGCGCGAGACGCTCGAGGAGTTCGCGGCGGCGCTGCGGTCGGTCGTCGCGGAGGCCGCGAGCGACGCGGAGGTCCTGCGTAGCGCGCCGCACACCACGCTCGTGCGCCGTCTCGACGAGGCCCGCTCCGTGCGTGAGCCCGTCCTCGTCGATCCGAGCGTGCTGGACCACGCGACGCCGCACCCCGGTTGACGCGCGCGGGCAACGCCCGCACCCTTGACCCGGACGGAGCCATCACCCGAAAGGGAGGGACCGTCGTGCTCGCCGACTTCATCGCCGCCGCCAAGGACCAGCTGGGAAGCCTCGGCTCGCCCCTGATCGACACCGCACGCCAGGTGCAGGCACAGATCGCGGCGGCCACGCCTGAGAGCGACCGGGCCGGCAGCGACGCCACCACCGTCGACGGGCACCTCGCGACGGGCCCTCGCCCGACCGCGGACGCCGTCCGCAGCGCCGCGCTGCGGGTCCCGGGCGAAGTCGACCACGAGCGCGCCCGTGCGGATGCCGAGCGCACGCTCGCCTCGCTCGATTTCTCGCGCCCCGACCTCGTGCTGTGGGTGCCGGCGACCGGATCGCACACGATCCCTGCCGACTGGCAGCGCGCGACTACGGAGCAGTTCGGCGACCGCGCGAGCCTCGCCCTGGTCGACTATCCCGCAGCGACGGATTTCAACGACAGCGTGTCGACCGGTCAGGAGACGCTGCGCCTCGTGCTCGCCGGGATCGCCGAGCGTGGAGGCGAGCACCGCGTCTCGATCGCCGGGCACAGCCAAGGCGCGTGGGTGATCGGCGACAGGATCGCGGATCCCACGATCGGCCGGATGGTGGACCGCGCGATCCTGTACGGCCACCCGGCGCCGGCCCGCGTGGACTGGTCGCGCAGCGGCGATCCCCGCGTGCGCCAGGTCGACCACCCCGACGACCCGTTCACCTGGGACGTTACCGGCGGACACCAGGCGCTCGCCGCGATCGACGAGATCCGCGATGGCCGGGGCGCGGATGGTCATCGCCTCGAGGTGCGCGACACGATCCAGCGTGGGCTCACGGTCGCCGCCACGGCCCTCGTCAACCCGGCGCTCGCCGCGTACCTGGTCGGCCAGCGCGTGACCGCCCAGTCGTGGGAGGGCACGCGCGACCCGCACCACTACACGCAGGCGTACGGCTCCGGCGCGGGATTCCTCGCGGCGTAGGCATCCGGAAACAACGACGGGCCCGAGAGCTTCCCTGCTCGCGGGCCCGTAGCTGTAGTTCAGGTGATCGTCGGGCTGGGGTGTCCTTGGGGAGAGGACGTCCCGGCGATCTGTGGGGAGGTATATCTGTGGTGGGATTCGTGCCCGTCACGGGCCTGCTGACTTGGGGTTCAGCGGGCTCGCAGCGCGTCGACCAGCGAAGTGGGGGAGACGTCGGTCGGCTCGGACACGAACTCTGTATTCGCGCCGACCGGGAGGATCGTGAAGATCGGCTCCTCGTCGACGGGAAGGATGTGGACGGGAGTCTGCAGCCACGGCGGAACGATGCCCGGGTTCTTCGCCGGCGTCGGGCCGGTGAGCCAGGGCGGAACGATGCCCGGGTTGTCGTTGCGTGCTGTGCTCGTCGTGCTGATCATCATCTCGGAAATCTTTCGCTCGGTTGGCCGAACGACCGGAACATTACCGAACGATCATGACGCAGTTGACCGATTTCCGGGCAAACGAGCGTTTGGCCACGCATTTGGCCTTCTTTCCGCCGAATTCTGCGCCGATCCTGAAAAAATCCCCGCCAGCGGGGCCGCTGACGGGGATCTATTCGGATTCTACGAGGCGCGAGCGCCCGTTTCTCGTCAGCTTGGTTCCGGATCGGGCTCCGAGATGCGCAGGTTCGGCGGGCGCAGCGACGGCAGCTCCGCGGCGAGCGCCTCCGCCGCGCGACCGTCGTGCTGATCCGGTCGCGGCGTGAGCGAGACCGGCGGTGGCAGCACGCGCGTGGAGATCGGCGGCGCAGGCAGGGTCACGTGCTGGTCACGGGCACGCACACGAGCGAGCGCGTCGCGGAAGGCCGACGGCCGAGCCGCTGGTGCAGGTGCAGCGGGCGCTGTCGGTGCAGGCGGGGCGAGTTGCTCCACCTGGACGGCATCCTCGAGCCCGTCGATGGCGGCATCCACCTCCGTGGCATCGAGCGTCACCCGCGTCGGCGCGACGACCGGTGCGGGCGTCGCCGCAGGCGCAGCGACCGGCGTGGCCCCGATCACGCGTGGCGCGAATCCGACGCGACGCTGGGGCGGCTCGGGTGCAGCGACTTCCGCGACGGGATCGGGGAGGGCAGGCTCCGAGACGATGAGGGGCTCCTCGACGAGTGCTTCCTCGGGTCGCACGGGCTCATCGACCGGGATCGCCGGCGGCGTGCGCAGCCCGGCGCGCGGCATGCCCGCGTCACCCGAGTTGCCGCGGACGCGCGATCCCGGGAAATCCCGGGCCCCGTGCGGCACCGACGCGGCGCCCGGCCGCGGATGGTGCGACGAGGCGGTCGCTGCTGCCGGACCCGTGGTGAACACCTGTGCGCCCACTGCCATCGGGGGCGCCAGCGGCTCCACCGCGAACGGTGCGGGGGCCTGGCCGTCGAACACCGACGCGATCGCGGCGGGATCCGCCTCGGCGATCCGCCCGTGCGTGACCGTTTCCGGCTGGAGGAAGGTCTGGTGCAGGTGGATGACCGGCTGCGCGGGCGGCGATGGCGCGTACGCCGGCGGCGCCACGACGTTCGGCTGGTGCCCGTGCACGCTGCTCGCCAGCACGATCGCCGCGCCGGACTGGCGCGCACGCACGTCCGATTCTGCTGCCGGCGTCAGCATCGTCAGCATGGAGTTGGGGTCGAACAGGTGGACCTCGTCGAGGTCGGGTCGCAGCCAGATCGTCTCGCCCGAGCGCGTGTCGGTGCCCGCGCCCAGCCGCGCCACGAAGGTGTCCGCCGTCGCCTGCGTGTCACTCAGCGCCGTGAGGTCCGGCGTGGCGACGTTGGTCGTGAAGTACGCGTACACCTCGGCGCCCATCGCCTCGGTCAGCTCGACCTGCACCGGCAGCGCCGCGGGATCGTCGCTGGTGGAGAGCGTCAGGTGCTCCGGGCGGATGCCGACGATGACGCCGCCGCCGTGGATGTCACTCGTCGCGAGCAGGCGGCTGGTCACGCTGGCCGGCACGGGCAGGTGCTGCTCGCCAAGGCGCAGGTAGCAGATGCCGTCGTGCAGGACGATGTGGCCGTTCATGAAGTTCATGCCGGGGCTGCCGATGAACCCGCCGACGAAGATGTTCGCCGGGTTGGTGTACACCTGGAAGGGCGTGTCCACCTGCTGCACCACGCCCTTGCGCAGGATGCAGATCCGCTGGCCGAGGGTGAGCGCCTCGACCTGGTCGTGGGTCACGTACACCGTCGTCGTCTGCAGGCGCTGGTGGAGCTTGGCGATCTCCGTGCGCATCTGCACGCGCAGCTTGGCATCGAGGTTGGAGAGCGGCTCGTCCATCAGGAAGGCCTGCGGCTCGCGCACGATGGCGCGCCCCATCGCAACGCGCTGGCGCTGCCCGCCGCTCATCGCCTTGGGCAGACGGTCGAGCAGCTGCTCCAGGCCCAGGATCCGCGCGGCCTCGGCGACGCGCTGGTCGATCTCATTCTGCGGCATGCGGCGCAGTTTGAGGCCGAACGCCATGTTCTCGCGCACCGTCATGTGCGGGTAGAGCGCGTAGCTCTGGAAGACCATCGCGATGTCGCGGTCCTTCGGTGCCACGTCGTTGACGACGCGGCCCCCGATCTCGATCGTGCCGGAGGTGGGCACCTCGAGGCCGGCGATCATGCGCAGGATGGTGCTCTTGGCGCAGCCCGACGGCCCCACCATGATCATGAATTCCCCATCGGCGATGTGCAGGTCCACGTCGTGGACGGCATGCGTCCCGCCCGGATAGACCTTGTTCACGCCACTCAGCCGGATCTCGGCCATGTTCAACCCCCCGCACGCGGGACGGCACAGCGCCCGCGAAATTCGCTCCCTCCCCAGTTCATCGGGCCCGGGGGCGACGGCGTTTCGACCGGTGGCGACCGATGTCTCAAGTGGGGGTCGAGGAAACGGCCGGTCGTGCCGATATCGAACGAACGGCGTGTGCGGACCCCAGCCCGTGCGCGCCCCTCCCCGAATGCCTGAATCCCTCCGCAGCAACCTCGATCGGCGCCGGTACCGCCTGGCTCAGGCGCTCACCGTGGCTGGATCCCTCGCCGTCGGCTCGATCGTCGTGGAGCGGCTGTTCTCGGTGTTCCGCGAGGACTTCTTCCTCTACTACCGGGTCTCCGACACGGAGTACCACGAGATGCGCGCGGCAGCCGATGGCGCGTTGCCGCTCACGCTCGGTGCCCTGCTGCTCGGCCTGATCGCCTTCATCAGCGTCTGCGGGTTCATCTGGGCCGAGCGGCGCCGGCTCCGCCAGACCTGCGACCTCGACCACGCATGCCGCCGCAAGCGCACGCGCCTCGTGGTCGAGCGCCTGTCGCCCCAGTCGCTGTTCGACACGTTCGTGACCCGCACGTCCGCATTCGCAGGTGTCCTGCTCGCGATCTGGCTGCTGCAGTCCAGCCTCGAGCGCGCGTTGAGCGGCTACGGCTGGGGCCTGGAGTACGCGAACTGGCGCAGCCTGCTGCCGCTGGTGTCCGTCTTCGGCCTGTGCGTGCTCTCGGGCATGCTCGTGGCAGCGGTGTCACTGGTCGGACTTCGCGCCATCCATGTCCTGGAACGCGCGCTCGCCACCGTGTTCCGTCGCCGGCCGCGCATGCGCGTGCTGGTGCGGCGAAGCTGTGCCTCGGCCGTCGGCGTGCTGCGAACGCTGCGTGAGCTGATCGGCTGCGACATCCTCTCTCGACCACCACCGATCGCGTGCTGACCGAGCGACCCGGCCCCCGTGGCCGGATCACGCTCTCCACGTGATCCCACGGCGGGTCACACCCCACACTGCATGGCGACGTTGGTCCGAAGCTACTGCATGGGGTGTGACCCGCCGTTTTGAGTCTTCAGCTCACTGTCGCGAGCGCGCGCTCGCGGAGCGCGCGAGCCGCCGCCACATCCTCGGCCCGTGTGCCGTCGCCGCCACCGGGCACCTCCAGGTAGGCGCCGAGGTTCGTGAAGCGAGGGTGCGCGAGGAAGGTGCCGAGTCCCTCGCCGATGAGCCCCTCGCCGATGTTGTCGTGCCGGTCGCGGTTGGAGCCGAGCGGCGTCTTGGAATCGTTGAGGTGCAGGGCGCGCAGGCGTTCGGGTCCGATCGCCTCGTCGAGCGATGCGAGCGCCGCATCGAGCGCGGCGCGATCAGAGACGTCCACGCCGCTCGCCCACCAGTGGCACGAATCGATGCACACGCCGAGCCCGGGATGGCGATCAGCAGCCTCCACGAGCAGGGCGAGCTCCTCCGCATCCCGGCCGATCGTGCCACCGGTCCCCGCCGTGTTCTCGAGCAGCAACCACGGGGCCGTGCCACCGTCGGCCGCGGCAGTGCCGGCGTCGATCGCGCGCAGGCAGGCCTTGGCGATGCGATCGGTGCACATGGCGGTGCCGCCGTCGGCCCCCTTGTGTGAGCCCGGGTGGAAGATCACGGCGTCGAGCCCGAGCCGCGCGCCGATCTCCATCGTCGCGGCGAGCGCTGCCGCGCTCTTCTCCCAGATCTCCGGATCATCGCTCGCGACGTTGATGAGGTAGATGGCGTGCGCGACGGCGCCTTCCAGGTGCTCCTCGCGGAGCGTCCGGAACCTGTCGATGTTCTCGGGCTTGTGGTTGACCGGGCGCCACATGCGCGGGCTCTGGGTGAACAGCTGCACGCCGTCCGCGCCGCACGCGATCGCGCGCTCTGCAGCCTTGTCGATACCGCCGGATGCCGAGACGTGCGCGCCGAAGAACATGTCGCGATCATAGGGCGGGACGCATCGCCGCGCGCATCAGCCCGCGTCGGCGCGCGCGATCCAGGCATCGCGGACCCACGCGGCCAGCCCGGCTCGCTCGCCGGCGGCGCCCTCGTAATACGCAGCGAACCGCGGGTCGGTGACGTACATGTCGCCGAGGCCGCGGAGCAGCTCGGGCGCGCACTCGTAGTACCACCGACTCACGTGCGCGCGCCAGGCCTCGGCCTGCTCGATCGCGGCCGCGCCTGCCGGATCGGCCCCGGACTCCCACAGCAGCACGAGCGCGCGATGGATCCCGTCGGCCTCCAGCCGGATCGCGCGCCAGTCGGCCGGGGTGTACGTCGACGTGCGCCGCGCGCTGTCTCCATACTCCTCGCGGTCGCCCCAGCGCTCCTTTGTCTCGTCCTCGTGCTCGCGCGGGTCGAAGCCGCCGAGCGCCGCGATGATCTCCTCGTCCGCTGCCATGCGTGCTCCGGTCGTGTCGTGGTCGTGTTCGCGGTCGAGGGCCCGGTCCAGCGCACTGGCGAGCTCCGCCAGCTCTGCCTGTCGCGCACCGACCAGCGCCCGCTGCCTCGTCAGCACCGCACGCCGATCGGTCGCTGGGTCGTCGAGGAGTGCGCCGATCTCGGCGAGTGACATCCCGAGGCGCCGCCAGACGAGGATGGCCCGCAGCCGTTCGAGCTGCGCCGCGCCGTACAGGCGATACTCGGCCTCGCTGCGCGCGAGCGGTGTCAGCAGTCCGATGCTGTCGTAGTGGTGCAGTGTCCGCACCGTCACCCCCGAGCGCTCCGCGAGCTGGGCGACGGTGAGCAGCGCGCCTGTGGTGTGCGTCTCGTCCATCGTGGTTCCCATCATGCGCCATGACGCTGCGTCAGGGTCAAGTCCGGGCGCGCGGTAGCCTGGCGCGGCCGGTATCCTGCGCTGCATGACCTCTCCCGCAGTCCGCGTCCGATTCGCTCCGAGCCCCACCGGGACCCTCCACCTGGGGAGCGCCCGCTCGGCGCTCTACAACTGGCTGTACGCGCGCCATCACGGCGCGGAGGGCACGTACGTGCTGCGAATCGAGGACACCGACGCGGCACGCAACACCCCGGAGAACGTCGAGCAGGCGCTGCGCGTGTTCCGCTGGCTCGGGCTCGACTGGGACGAGGGTCCCGGCGTGGATGGTCCGTACGCCCCCTACTTCCAGTCCGAACGTGACGGGGTGTACGGCGAGGCCTTGACCCACCTGCGCTCGAGCGGCGCGGCGTACCCGTGCTTCTGCACGAAGGAGCAGCTCGACGCCGATCGCGCCGAGGCGCAGGCGGCGAAGCGTCCGTTCGTCTACACGGGCCGCTGTCGCGAGATCGGGGAGGAGGAGGCCGCCGCGCGCATCGCCGCCGGGGAGACGCACGTGATCCGCTTCCGGGTCCCCGAGACGGGCGAGACCGTGGTCCATGACCTCGTCCTGGGCGACGCCGCCTTCGAGAACGCCCTGATCGGTGACTTCGTGATCGCGCGCGGGGATGGTTCGCCGCTCTACAACTTCGCCAACGTCGTGGACGACGCGTCGATGCACATCACGCACGTGATCCGCGGCAACGACCACCTGTCCAACACCCCGAAGCAGATCCTGCTCTATGAGGCGATGGAGCAGCCGCTGCCAGCATTCGCCCACCTGCCGATGGTGCTCGGCGAGGACGGCGCGAAGCTCTCCAAGCGCCGCCACCACACCGCGACCGTCGAGCAGCTCGCGAGCGCCGGTTACGCCCCGGCCGCGGTGCGCAACGCGATCGCGCTCGTCGGGTGGAGCAAGGACGGCGAGACGGAGATCATGTCCACGGCCGAGCTGGTCGAGAGCTTCGACGTCGCGCGCGTCAAGAAGAGCTCGGCGCAGATCGACTACGCAAAGCTCGCGCACATCAACGGCGAGCACCTGCGCTCGATGTCAGTGGACGACTGGGCGGCTGGCTACGAGGCATGGCGCGCCGAGTGGCTGCCGAGCGACGACGAGCTGTACCCGGCCGCGCACGCGCTTGCAGGCGCCGAGGCCGCGCCGCTCGTGCAGGAGAAGTGTTCGACGTGGGGTGAGGTGCCGCAGTACCTCGGCTTCCTGCTCGATCCCTTCACCATGTCGGAGGCGGCCTGGGCCAAGCTCGAGAAGACGGGCGAGGTCGGCGTACAGGTGCTCGACCACGTGGCACCCATGCTCGAGGGTCTCGAGTCGTTCGAGCTGGAGGCGCTCGAAGAGGCGCTGCGCGGCACGGCCGACGCGCTCGAGCTCAAGCCAGGCAAGGTCTTCGCACCGATCCGATTCGCGGTCACCGGCCAGACCATCGCGCCCGGCCTGTGGGAGTCCATCCACGTCCTCGGTCGCGAGCGCTCCGTCGAGCGCATGCGCGCCGCCCGCGACCGCCTCGCCGCCACCCTCGCCAACGCCTGAGCGTCGGGGGCAAGGCCGAAGCCACCCCTTCTCGCTCATGTACAGAAACGATCGAGGGGGTATCGGTTCTGTACAGGTGGCGGGGCGAGGGACCCGGCCTGCTCACCGAATGTGCAGGACCGATCGAGGGGGTATCGGAACTGCACACTCGCCGGCAGTTCGCCGCTCTCAGTAGCCGGCGGTCGTCCAGCTGTCGTCGACGACGGTGGCCTCGTGGCTGCCGGCGCCGTAGAGCTGCACCGCCGCGGCGCGCGTGACGCGTGCGAGGTCGGCGTAGGTCGCGCCTGAGCCGAGCTCGCGCCGCTCGAGAGCGCCGACGTAGATCTTGGCCATCACGTCGCGGCCGAGCGCCTCGCCGATGCGCCACGCGGCCTTGTTGCCGACGCCGGCGCCCAGGTGCGCCTCCGTGCCGCTGCCGAGTTGCTCGCGGGTGATCGGTGCGGGCTTCTCGGTGCCGCCCGAGTACGCACCGCGCACCTCGGGGTTCGAGAACGAGCGCAGGCCGCCGGGGAAGGAGTCCTCGCCGACCGTCCAGTCGTCCGGATCGACGACCATCGCGATGGTGTCGGCCACGGATTCGTGGATGGCGAGCGCGTCGCCCTTGCGACCGAGCAGCTCGGGTGCGTACTCGTGGATGACCTTGTGCGTGAATTCGTGGGCGATCACGTCGTCGACCGCGAGGGGCATGCCGTCCTCGGCGTTGCGACCGACCTTGATGTCGTCGCCGAAGGGTCCACGCGGCGGCGCGTAGCGCGCGTTGAAGAACGATCGGTCGTAGCTCTCCGGCACGCGTGCGAGCACCGTCTCGCTGGCCCCTGCGTCGCGCAGCACCTGCTGGGTCTCCTGCATCGTCGAATCGATGAACCGGAGCTGCTCGGCGTACTCGTCCTTGTGCGCCGCCTCGAGGCTGCGTCGCGCGAGCATGCCGCCGGCTGCGGCACCTGCGATACCCGCAGGCATGAGCAGCATGCCCTTGATGCCACCGACGTACGGCTTGAGCGCGCCGACGCGCCCGAGGACCGCGCCCGCAGCGATGCCGGTCAGCCCGCCCGCGACCAGGGCATTTCCGCCGAGCATCCCGCCGAGTGACGCGGCCGTGCCGCCGTCGCTCTCGCCCGCGGCCTTCACCGCACCGAATGCCACGCCGGCGCCGAGCGCCGTCGTTCCAGCCATGATCCCGAGCACGGGTGCCAGCTTCATCGTCCCACGTCCCACCGGAAGGTCGGGCCGCGTCGTCCCACGCAGCCACACGACTCTCTGTCGAGGTGGAGGAGGGCGACGTTCCACCGGCCCCCGGACCAGGCGTGCGTACGACGGCTCCCCGTGTTTTCCTTCCCCCCGCGCCGGGAACCACCAGACAGCGCCGTCCGGGACATGCGATGCCCCCGGAGCCATCCGTATCCACCGCCTTCCGGGAGCTCGACTGCGTGACGACCGAGTCCGACACGACGCCGCCGTCATCCGATGCGCAGCTCGCCTGGATCGAAGGGCACGTGAACCGCATCCTCGCGGCAGGCGCCCTGGTCGCACTCAACATCGTCGTGATCGCCGTGCTCGGCCACTTCTACGGGCTCGGCGTGATGGGCGCCCTGCTCACGGTCGGGCTGGCCATCGCCTCGTTCCTGCTGCTGAACCGAGCCGTCGGGCGCATGATGCGCAGCGCCGTCGCAGCGGCGCGTCGCGAATCGCTCGTCGCCCGCCAGATGATGCTCGCCGTCGAGCAGATCGGTGCCGAATCCGCCGGCCTGCGCGGCACGGTCGAGGCGCTCTCGCTGAGCGCCCAGTCGGCCGGGCTCGAGGTCTTCGTCTGGGAGTCGGGCGACCGCACCCTCTGGTCACCCGCATGGGGCACGCACCACAACTTCACGGCGACCGAAGCCCGAGCACTGCTCGAGTCGCTCGCCGCACGCCGGGCGATCCGCATTCCTGACGGCGCCGCATCGACGAGCCCGCTGCCGACCGGCATCGGCGTGCGCGGCGGATCGAGCGCGCTCATCGCCGCGCCGATGTGGTCGGGCGAGGAGTTCCACGGCGTCGTGCTGCGCCGCTATCCGAGCGACCACGAGCTGGGTCGTTCCGAGGACGACGGCCTCGTCGCGTCGATCGCCGCGCTCGGCGCCGTCGCCATCGGCAAGGCCGTCATCGTCGATCGCGAGCAGCAGCGTGCCCGCGACAACGAGCTGCTCCTGCGCAGCGTGCATGCCGCGAGCGAGAGCCGCCAGCGCGACCGCCTGGTCCACCATGTCCAGCAGGCCGCCGAGGCCCTGCGCTCGGACCGTGCCACCATCTTCGCCCTCGATTCCGGGCGCCTGCGCCTCGTCGGCGCCCACGGCGTCGAACGCGTCGTCGCCTCGGGCGCCGGCTCCATCCGCCTGCGCTCCTATCTCGCCGAGCTCGCCCACCATGCCGGCTCCTCCTCGTTCATCGTGGACGTCGCCGCCCTCGACGATTCGAGCCGCATCGTGCTCGAACGCCTCGGCCTCGCGAGCGAGGTCGCAGTCCAGGGCCTGCGCGACGGCAACGGGCTCGTCGGCATGATCGTCCTCGATGCCCCCGCCCAGCTCGACGATGGTGCCGAGGCGCTGCTCGCGGCCGTCGGTCGACAGGCGTCGATGGCGATCGAGCGCGGCCGCATGCTCCGCTCGATCCGCAAGCGCAGTCGCCATCTGGCCTGCACGCCCAAGCTCGCGCGCAGCCTGACCGGTCAGCGCGATCCCGAGGCAGTTGCGCGGATCGCCGCGCGCGAGCTCAACGAAGGCTTCGGCTTCGGTCGCGTCACGATCGCCCTGGCGACCGTCGACGGGGCACTGGCAGGGACGAGCACTGGTGACGAGGAGCTGCGGATCATCGCCTCGAGCGGCGTCAACGCACCGTCAGACATGGCGCACCCGGCATGCACCGACGCGTTGCGCGAATGCGTCCGCACCGGCCGCCCGTACGTGAGCGTCGCGGGCGACGTGGATGACCTCGGCGACCTCCTCGTGCCCCAGGACGGCGACGCGCCGGCCGACTGCCGCGGGCGCATCGTCGTGCCGATCGCCGGTCGAGACCGCAAGGTCGTCGGCGCGATCGCGGTCTACGAGGCCGACCCCGACGTGCTCGGCGAGGACGACCTGCACATGCTCGAGACGATCGCCGACCAGCTCGGCGGCACCATCGAGCAGGCCGCGCTGTTCGCTTCGCTCGAGCGCTCGTACTTCGAGACGGTGGAGGCGCTCAGCTCGGCGCTCGAGGCGAAGGACGCCTACACGCTCGACCACGCCCGGTCGATCACCGACATGAGCGCCGACGTCGGCCGCCGCCTCGGCATGCGTGAGGACGAGATCCGCGACCTGAAGCTCGGCGCGCTGCTCCACGACATCGGCAAGATCGGCGTGCCCACGGAGATCCTCTCCAAGCCGGGGCCGCTCACCGATGACGAGTTCGAGGTGATGAAGGAGCACACCGTCATCGGTGAGCAGATCATCGCCAGCGTCGAGTTCCTCCAGGGCGTGCGGCCCCTCGTGCTCCACGAACACGAGCGCTGGGACGGCGCCGGCTATCCGCACCAGCTCAAGGGCGAGGAGATTCCGCTCGGCGCGCGCATCATCTTCGTCTGCGATTCGTGGCACGCCATGACGAGCGACCGCCCGTACCGCACTGCGCTGCCCGACGAGGAGGCGCTGCGCCGCCTCCGTGACGGCGCCGGCTCCCAGTTCGATCCGGCCGTGGTCGATGCGTTCTGCGACCTCATGGAGCAGGAGCACGCCGCACTGCTCGGCAGCGACGGCTCGCTCACCCTCGGCGTCTGAGCGGCCCGCGGCCTCCGGCCGTCAGGGCTCTGGCTGCGCCCCGCACATCGCGGCGAGACTGTCCAGCAGCTTCCTCGGTGACCCGTCCTTCGGGAAGATGCCGTCGGCGCCTGCCCGGGTGGCGCGTTCCAGGGTCTCCGGGTCGTTCCAGCCCGTGAACAGGGCGACGCGCGCGCCGTGTGCGGCAGCTCGCACGTCGCCGAGCACCTCGATGCCGTCCCGGTCGGGCAGCGTCACGTCGAGCAGCACGAGGTCGACGCGAGCATCGCCCAGATCGGCGAGCACGCGCAGCGCTTCGCCCGCGGAGGCCGCGGTCCCGACCAGTTCGAAGCGCGGGTCGAGCGACACGGAGACCTCGAGGAGGGTACGGATCCCCGAATCGTCGTCGACGACGATGAGTCGGATCGGCTCGGGTGCTGGCGGCGCCGGGGGGACTGGAGTGGACTCCATGCCTGTACATGGTGCGCTTCTGGACCGCGCGGCACAACTTCGAAATGACCCAGATTCGTGAAAACTCCGAGGTGCTCTCGGAACGGGATCATCGCACCGAAACGAGTGTCCGACCGTAGACGGTCTCAGCCACCGATTCCGACGAGCAGGACCTGTCCGACGAGCACCAGGAACAGCAGGGCACAGCCGGCGACGAGCGTCCACAGCACGATCTGCCACGCACGCGATCCGGGGCGGGCTTCGTGCAGCCAGGCCGGGTCCACCTGGTCCTCGGCGATCCACGCGTGCACGAGGGCAGTGGTCGATCGCGCGCCGCGGAATGCGTCGCGCGTGATGTCGACGGCGTGCATGCCGAGCTCGGCCGTGTCGTCGTCGAGTTCCTCGAGGTCTGCCCGGACCGCGAGCACGCCCAGCGCGTCGCGGCACGATCCGAGCGATCCCAGCAGCAGGAGATGGGCTTCAGCCGCGCTCGGCGGCGGTACGAGCCCCGCGGCAAACTCCGCGGCCGAGTGTGCGCGGTACTGCGCGCGTCGCAGCTCGGCAGCAAGTTCGTCCGATGCGATCCCGGCGCGCCACGTGTGGCCACCGAGCAGGCGCTCACAGCGTCGGAGCGACGGCTCCCACGTCGTCCAGACGTGGTCGACACCGTCCGCGTAGCGGACCGCGACCTGGTCAGGGACGACATGCTGCTTCATCGTGCTCGGGCCTCCTCGAGTGCTCGTTCCCGACAGGGACGCGCTTGAACCTGTGATCGACTCCTGAACCATCACAGGTGCTCACGTGTGCAGGAACCCGGAGGGCGCCTCGATGCGCTTCCCGGCACGCAGCAGCGAGAGCTCGCCCGCATGACCATCGGCCAGCCGTCCGACGATCGTGAGGGGCACGGCGAGGTCCGCGGCCACGAGTGCGGCCCGGGCAGGTTCGAGGCGGTCCGGGGCGATGGCTGCCAGCAGCTCGTAGTCGTCGCCGACCGCAGCGGCGTCGCGCGGGTCGAGCGACGGGTCGGCGAGCGGCACGTCCAGCAGCTCCACGTGCGCCGTGCAGCCGGCTCCGCGGGCGAGGTGCCGCACGTCGCGGACGAGTCCGTCGGAGACGTCCACCATGGAGCGGACGTGTGGCGCGAGGGCGCGCCCCGCTCGGAGCCGATCCGGCGGCTCGGGCGGCGCTGCCCCGGGTGGGGCGAGCAGCGCGGCGCCGAGGCTTCCCGTGACGACGAGCAGGTCGCCCGGGCAGCCGCCAGCGCGCGTGACGAACCCAGCCCGGCTCGACGCTCGAACGCCGATGACCGTCACGACCAGGGCGAGCTCGCGAGCGTGCACGCTCGAGAAGTCCCCGCCGACGACCGGCGCGCCCTGCGCGCCCGCACGCTCGATCGCACCCTCCATCGCCTCGGCTGCGTCCGGCCAGCGCTCGGCCGGTACGTGCACGGCGCAGGTCACTGCCAGCGGCGCCGCGCCCATCGCCGCCAGGTCCGACAGCGCCCGTGCGACCGCGCGCCTGCCGTGGAGGAGGGGCGGACACCCCCGTGGGACGTGCACGCCCTCGATCGTGCTGTCCACCGAGACGCAGGTCGCGGACGTGCCAGCGCGAAGCACCGCTGCATCGTCGCCGTTGCGCGCGTCGGTGCGCTCGAGGACGAACGCGATCGCGCCTTCCTCGTCGTTGATGTCTGCTGCCTCCACGCCCGTGCTGTACCCGTTGCGGCGTGAAGCGCCGCGCGGTGGGGCATCATGTCCCCATGCCTGCCGCCTCCACGCCCCCTGCCGAGCCGATCGCGTTCACCGCCAGCTCCCGCACCGCCACGCTGGAGGCGATGGCCCGCGAGCCGCTGGACGTGCTCGTCGTCGGAGGTGGCATCACCGGCGTCGGCGTCGCGCTCGACGCTGCCAGCCGCGGGTTGCGCGTCGGCATCGTGGAGGCGGACGACTGGGCGTGTGGCACCTCCTCACGCTCGTCCAAGATGATCCACGGCGGGCTGCGATACCTCGCGAGCGGCGATGTCGGCGTGGTGCGGGAGAGCCTGCGCGAGCGTCGACGCCTGCAGCGCAACGCCGAACACCTGGTGCGCCCCCTGTCGATGCTGCTCCCGAGCTACGGCCGGTTCCCGTTCCAGCGGATCAAGCTCGGGATCGGCCTGTGGGTGTACGAGGCGCTCGGCCACCGGGCCGCAGCGGGCGCGCTGCACGCGTGGCGCTCGGTCGCGGAGACCTCGCGACTCGTGCCCGGCATCTCGCTCGACGCGCCGGCCGGGGGCGGGCGCCTGCGAGGGGCCCACCACTACCACGACGGAAGCGCCGACGACGTGCGGCTGGTGCTCGCCGTGCTGCGCACCGCGCTCGCGCATGGGGCGCTCGCGTCCAACGGCACCCCGGTGCTGCGGCTGCTGCGTGACGGCGACCGGGTGCGTGGTGCGGTGGTCGGCGGCGATGCGGCGTCCGCGGCTACGGGCGCTCGCGATGGCGAGCTCGAGATCGAGGCGCGAATCGTCGTGAATGCGACGGGCGTCTGGGCGGATCGCACCATCACCGAAGGCAGCGATGGGCAGCTCGCCAGCTTCCGCGTCATGCCGAGCAAGGGCATCCACCTGACGGTGCGGCGCGATCGCGTCGGCATCGAGTCGGGCATCGCGTTCTTCGAGCAGACCGGCAACGCGAACGTGTTCGTCGAGCCGTGGCAGGACGACCTCGCCTTCATCGGCACGACCGATGCTCCGTACTCGGGCGACCTCGCTCGACCCGAGGCGACCGACGAGGAGGTCGCCTGGCTGCTGGAGAAGGTGAACCAGTTCCTGCGCACGCCGCTCACCACGGACGACGTGCTCTCCAGATGGGCCGGGCTGCGCCCGCTCGTCACCCCGGCCGAAGGCGCCGACGAACAGTCCAAGGACGTGTCGCGCCGGCACCTGCTCGTGGATCGCCCCGGGATCCTGACCATCACCGGCGGCAAGCTGACGGCCTACCGCTCCATGGCCGAAGTGACCGTGGATGCCGCGATGTCGCAGCTGGGGAGGAAGGGACGCAGCCGCACGAGGACCCTCGCCCTGGACGGCAGTCGCCCGCTGCCGACGCCGGCTGAGCTCGACGCGCTCGCCGCGCGGCTCGGAATCGTTCGCGCC
>JAOPYU010000344.1 GCA_025964455.1 Thermoleophilia bacterium
GGGAACGCATCGAGCCCATCGAGCCGTCGGCGCCGCGCGCGTGGCTCCTCGCCTTCCCCAACGTGCACCAGTCGACCGCCGCCGTGTACGCACTGCACGATCCGGCCAGCGTCGATCCGCTCCCCGCGGACGCGGAGGAGGCGAAGACGATGGCGCGTCCCAAGGACAGGCGCAATGACCTGGCAGCCCCGGCGCGTGCAGCGTGCCCGGAACTCGACCGGCTCGTCACCGCGCTCGAGGATGCCGGCGGCGTGCCGCTCATCTGCGGCAGCGGGGCGACCGTCGCGGTGCCCATCCGGTCACGCGAGGAGCGGGTGGCGCTGGAGGCCGTGGCACGCCACGCCGTGCCCGGCTGCTGGCTCCGCGTCGCGTGGACCACCGCGCCCTGACGTCCGGCGTCCGGCGTGTCAGCCGGGCGTGACCTTGTCGACGACCTTGGCGGTCGTCGCACGCGCCGACTCCCACGGGGTCGCCTCGCTCCGGGCGTCGAGGAAGTCCAGGTAGCCGAGCTCGTTGGCCAGCACCGGGATGCTGACGCCGAGCCGGAGCAGCACGAGCGGCATGGAGGAGTGGATCGGGTCGGAGAGCATGCCGGCGAGCTTGGCGTTGCTCGGGGATCGCGACAGCGCGACACCCATCGCCGAGAGGCCCACGACGTTGCCGACGGTCGCGAACACGCCGGTCCGACCGGACCTGGTCTCGATGAGCCCTTCGGGGCCGCCGCCGTCGTGCCAGCCCTCGACCAGGTTCGGGAATCCGTAGAGCAGGCTCACGCCGAGCAGGCCGAGGCCGATCGCGTTGGACGCCTGGTACGACTGCTTCCAGCCATTCGTCGTCACGGTCCGGCCGAAGGCACGCACCGTGCCACCCGTGATCGGCACGACGTCATTGGTCAGGCGCCCGCTGGCGAGCTCGACCGCCCACTTGCCCGTCTTGCCCTGTGATTTGGCGTGCGAATAGGCGAATGCTGCTCGAGTGCGGTCGATGACGACGCCCTTGGCCTTGCCGCCGATGAGCGCGGTGAGGGTGAGGCCGGCGACCACGGCATTGCGCTCGGGTGCGTCCTCGCGCGCAGGATCCGGCCCACGCTGGTGCGTGTCGGGTCGCGCATGCGGCGTGACGCCTCGATGCCTGACTGGATCCACGGTCCCTCGTCCCCTGAACGCCGCGAGAGTCCCCACTCCGCGCCATCCCCAGATCATCGCGTCCGCGAATGGATCGGTTCCACGCCCTGCAAGGGAGGGTGGCGGACGACTAGGATCGTCGGGCACGCAGTGGGGCGTGGCCAAGTGGTAAGGCATCGGGTTTTGGTCCCGTGATCGGAGGTTCGAATCCTCCCGCCCCAGCTCACAGCCGCGCACCGGGCATCGCGCCCCGCGCGGACGCAACGAAAGGTCCAGCGATGGTCACCAGCCGCGCGCTCGCAGTCGTCATCCTCGCCGCAGGCAAGGGCACCCGCATGAAGAGCGACCTGCCCAAGGTCCTGCACCCGGTGCTCGGGCGCTCGTCGCTGGACTGGGTCATCGAGGCGGCTCGTCCGCTCGAGCCGGCCCACGTCGTGGTGGTCGTGGGCCACGGCGGCGACCAGGTCGCGTCGACGCTGCCGAGCGACGTGTCGGTCGCGACCCAGGAGCAGCAGCTCGGCACCGGCGACGCCGTGCGGGCGGGACTGTCGGCGCTGCCCGCCGACCTCGGCGACGTCGACGTGCTGGTGCTCAATGGTGACGGCGCGATGTTCTCGACCCGCACCCTGCGCCGCGTCATGGCCGGGCACGTCGAGGCCGGCTCGCTCGCCACCGTCCTCTCCATCGACGGCGACCTGTCGTGGCCGCTCGGACGCGTCGAGACGCTCGCGGACGGATCCGTCACGGCGATCATCGAGGCGGCCGATGCGACGCCCGGGCAGCTGGCGAACCCCGCCATGAACGCCGGCATCTACGCCTTCGACCTGGCGACGCTCCACGGCGCGCTGCCGCGCCTGTCGACCGACAACGCCAAGGGCGAGCTCTACCTGACCGACATCTTCGGCCTCGTCCGCGACGACGCGGGACGCACCCTCGGGGTCTCCGGCGACGATCCGGGCGAGCTGCTCGGGATCAACACGCGCGCCGACCTCGCCGAGGTGGAGGACGTGCTCCGTCGTCGCGTGCTGCGCGAGCACATGCTCAACGGCGTCACCATCTCGATGCCCGACACCGTGCTCATCGAGCCCACTGTCACGGTCGAGCCCGACGCCGTCATCCTCCCGCAGACGATCCTACGCGGGACCACGCGCATCGCCGCCGGCGCAGTCGTGGGCCCGGGCTCGGGGCTGCACGACACCGTCGTCGAGGCGGGAGCGACGGTCGAGCGATCGGTCGCACGCGAGGCTCGCATCGGAGCAGGGGCGACGGTCGGCCCGTTCGCCTATCTGCGCCCCGGCGCGGACCTGCGCGCCGAATCCAAGGCGGGCGCCTTCGTCGAGATCAAGAACTCCGTCGTCGGCGCGCGCAGCAAGGTGCCGCACCTCTCCTACGTCGGTGACGCCACGATCGGCGAGGACAGCAACATCGGCGCGGGCAACATCACCGCCAACTACCGCCCCGAGCTGGGCCGTGGCAAGCAGCGCACGACCATCGGATCCAACGTGCGCACCGGCTCCGACTGTGTGCTCGTCGCGCCGATCACCATCGGTGACGGCGCCTGGACCGGTGCCGGCTCCATCGTCGTGCAGGACGTCCCCGCAGGGGCACTGGCCATCGCGCGGGCCCGCCAGACCAACATCGAGGGCTACGCCGACAAGGTAATGGATGGTGCGACGTGAAGTGGTCTTGGGCGAAAGCACATTCGGCTGAGGTGCAATTTCACTCGAAGGTTCCCAAGCTGACTGGTATCACAGGTGATCTCCGAGATTACCGGACCGAAGTGAACTTGACGGAAGCAGTCGACAGCGTCCCAGTTAACCAGCGCGATGCATTTGCCGCAGTTCTCGAGAGAGCTCCCGAGGACGACCTGGTAGCCCATTACGCGGGCGTGATCCTCGGTCGGCGGCGGATGAAACTCGCAGAGTGCAAAGCGGCCGCGGCGCGATTCGAGAAAGCAGTCGCCGACCTCCCGTCTGCCAGATGCTTGGTACACCATCACCACGCGATGGCGAGCTACCTCGAGTCAGAACTCGAGCCGTCAGCGCGGCGGTGTCGGTCGGCATTGGTCG
>JAOPYU010000350.1 GCA_025964455.1 Thermoleophilia bacterium
CTGCGGCCCCGGCCACGCCCGGCGCGCCAGCGACTGGCGGCGGCGCACCAGCTGCAGCCGATCCGGCAGCCGCGGCGACGCCCGCAGCTGATCCCAAGCCGGCCACCACGCCCAAGCCCGAGACCGCGCCCAAGCCCGCCGCGACGGCGCCGACGCCCGCCGCAACGGCGCCCAAGCCGGTCGACCGCGATCCGGATCCGAAGACCAAGGCGTACACCATCAAGCGAGGCGACACGCTTACCGCCATCGCCAAGCAGTTCAGCACGACGGTCGCGATCCTCACCAAGCTCAATGCGATCAAGGATCCGAACGTGATCATCGCCGGCAAGGTGATCAAGGTGCCTGCCTGACGGCTGGGATTGGGGATGGGCAGTTCGCCCGATCCGGCGTACGATGGTGGCAGGGGACAACGACGTCATCCGAATTGCGCATGACCCGCGAGGTCAGCGCGATCCACGAGCCGGGACGCTCGAGCGGGACGACGTCGCCAGGGACGGCACGGGAACGAGAATTTTCATGACCAGCATGGCGGTCAACGCGGGCCCAGGCCTCACGACCAACGCACAGGCGATCGCGATCGGCCTGGCGGCAGGCACGCCCCAGCCCGGCGCAACGTCCGCGACCCTCCCGCAGCTGCCGGAGACTGGCGGCTCCGGCGTGGCAGACCTGCTCGGCGGCTCCTCGGTCGGTGGTGGCGGCGGCTGGACCGGACCCATGATCGGTAACTTCGGCGGCTCGGCGGTCGGCGGCGGCGCCTCATGGGGCAGCTCCATACTCGGCAATTTCGGCGGCTCGGCGGTTGGTGGCGGCCCTTCGTGGGGCTCCCCGATGATCGGTAATTTCGGTGGCTCCGCGGTCGGTGGCGGCCCTTCATGGGGCACGCCGATGATCGGCAATTTCGGGGGCTCCGCCGTCGGGGGAGGCCCGTCGTGGGGCGGGACCGGCTCGGCCGACCTGCTCGGCGGCTCCGCGGTCGGCGGCGGCGCTGGCGCTGGCGTGACCCCGTTCACGATCTCCGGAGCGATCGGCGGTGTCGTCGGCGGCGGACCATCGAGCGGAGGTGGCCTGAACCTCGCCGCGATCCTCGGCGGTTCGGGCGTGGGCGGCGCGACCATGGGCGGCTGGAGCATCGAGGCCGGCTCGGCCACCGGTGGCGGTTCGACACTTTCCGCGATGCTCGGAGCACCGCAGGGTATGGCTCCGGCGGCCACGACCACGCCCGTCGCCGGGGGTGGCGCAGCTGCCAACGTCGGCATGATGGCGAGCCTCGCTTCCACGATGGCGCTCGCCCTTGGCGCGCTCGGCGGCTCCGCTCCAGGAGCGGCAGCGACCACGGAGGACGAGCAGCGTCGAGCAGCCGCGGCACAGGGTGGCGGCGCGCCCGCGGTCATTCCCGGCGCCGTCAGTGCCACCACTGGCGCGACCGCCGCAGCGGCCGGCGCACCACCGGTTCCGCAGCTCCCGGGCGGCTCGGCCGCCGGCAGCATCGCCTGACCCTGACGATCTATCGTCAGGTGCCCGGCTGGCGTGCAGGTACTTTCCCGTTCACTGTGCACATCGTCCGCCGTGCGGCGGACGGAACGGGAATCGGTCCGTGAAGTGCCTGCACGCGCATGCGTAGCGGGTGGGAAGCGGCGATGGATGCGCAGATTGTCGACTTGAAGTCGACAGGTTGCGCAATCACCGCGCCGGCGCCCGCATTTGAGCCCGACCGGCCCCCGTGCCGAGTGCCCGGCTGGCGCGCAGGCACGTTCCCGTTCACTGTGCACATCGTCCGCCGTGCGGCGGACGAGATGGGAATCGGGCCGCGAAGTGCCTGCACGCGCGTGCGTGGCGGGTGGGGAGCGGCGATGGATGCGCAGATTGTCGACTTGAAGGCGACAGATTGCGCAATCATCGCCGGCGCACGGCGAGACCTGGACATCGTCCGGCATCGCCTGACCCACCACGCACGCGGCGACGCGACCGGGTGTGACCCCGCGCGTGTGGGTAGTATCCGCGCATGTACACGGAATTCGGCACCATCGTCACAGCGGTCATCACACCCTTCGCGGAGGATGGCTCCATCGACCACGACGAGTTTCGGCGCATCCTGCGCCACCTCGAGGCGAACGGGTCCGACGGCGTCGTCGTGGCGGGCACCACGGGGGAGGCCCCGACGCTCTCCGACGACGAGAAGCTCGCCCTCATCCGCACCGCAGCCGACGAGGTCGGCGGTCGACTGTCGGTCCTGGCAGGCACCGGCAGCAACGACACCCAGCACTCCGTCGAGCTGACCCGCGCCGCGATCGCTGCGGGCGGCGACGGCGTGCTCGTCGTCACGCCGTACTACAACAAGCCACCGCGCGAAGGGCTGCTCCGGCACTTCACCGCGGTCGCGCAGGCAGCCGGCGATGCCCCGGTCATGCTCTACAACGTCCCCTCCCGCGTCGTCGTGGTCCTCGAGCCCGAGCTCATCGCCGAGCTCGCCGAGATCCCGAACGTCGTCGCCCTCAAGCAGGCCCACCCCGAGCTGCGCGACCTGCGCGAGATCCGCGCGCTCGCGCCCGACCTGGCCGTGTACGCCGGCGACGACACCTCGCTGCTGCCGATGCTGCCCGAGGGCGTGCTCGGCGTGGTGAGCGTCGCCTCCCACGTGGTCGGCACCGAGATGAAGCGTGTCGTCGAGCTCTGGCAGGAAGGCCGCGAAGCGGAGGCGCGCGAGGTCGCGTCCGAGCTCGAGGACGTCTACGAGACGTTCGGCATCACCACCAATCCCATCCCCGTGAAGGCAGCCATGTCCCTGCTCGGTTTCGACGTGGGCGCCCCGCGCCTGCCCCTGGTGGAGGCGAGCGGCATGCAGACCGAGCGCATCCGCGCCATGCTCGACCGCCACCAGGTCGGTGCGACCCATGCGTGAGGCGCCCGTGAAGAAGAGCTCCGCTCCGCCCGTCCGCTTCATCCCGCTCGGCGGGATCGGCGAGATCGGCAAGAACATCTCCGTGATCGAGTGCGGCGACGACCTGATCATCGTCGACTGCGGCCTCACCTTCCCGCGCGAGCAGGGCCAGTTCGGCGTCGACATCGTGCTGCCGGACTTCTCCTACCTCGCCGAGAATGCCAGCCGCATCCGCGCGCTCGTCGTCACGCACGCGCACGAGGACCACATCGGCGCCGTCCCGTACCTGCTGCGCGACGTGGGCGTGCCCCAGATCCTCGGCACCCGGCTCACGCTCGCCCTGCTCAAGAGCAAGGTCGACGAGTTCGGGCTGCTCTCGGCCACCGAGTGGGTCGAGGTGCTCCCCGAGGAGGACCCGGTCCAGGTCGGCTGCTTCGAGCTCGAGTTCGTCCGTGTCGCCCACTCCGTGCCCGATGGCGTGGCCGTAGCCACGCACACCCCGCACGGCACGATCTTCCACACCGGCGACCTGAAGCTCGATCCCTCGCCCCTCGACGGCGTTCCGACCGACCTCGGCCACATCGCCGAGATCGGCAGCGACGGCATCGCGCTGTTCCTGGGCGACTCCACCCAGGCGGACGTCCCGGGTCACACCCGCAGCGAGCGCACCCTCGCGGGGCCGCTCCGAGACATCTGCTCCAAGGCGCCGGGCCGCATCATCGCGACCTGCTTCTCGAGCCACATCCACCGCATCCAGCAGTTCGTCGACATCGCGCGGGAGGAGGGCCGGTCGGTCTGCATCCTCGGCCGCTCGATGACGCGAAACACCAACGTCGCGAAGAACCTCGGCTACCTGAATGCCGACAACGTGCGCTTCCTCAAGCCCAACCAGCTCGAGTCGCTCGACCCGAGCAAGGTCATGGTGCTGTGCACCGGCTCCCAAGGCGAGCCGCTCGCGGCGCTGAGCCGCTACGCCGCGGGCACGCATCCGACGTTGCGCCCCGACGCGCTCGACACGGTGATCTTCTCCTCGCGCACCATCCCGGGCAACGACACGCGCGTGCACCGCATCCAGAACGGCCTCGCCAAGGTCGGCGCGCGCCTGGTCTCGTCCGAGAACGCGCACGTGCACGTCTCGGGCCACGGTTCCAGCGCCGAGCTGCTGACCCTGCTGCAGCTCGCCCGGCCGACCACCTTCGCACCCGTCCACGGCGAGTGGCGCTACATGCGCGCCCACGCCGAGCTCGCCAAGCTCGTCGGGATCGCCGAGGAGCGCATCCTGCTCCTGGAGAACGGCGCCGTCGTGCAGCTGCGTGACGGCACGGCGACCATGACCGACGAGTTCGTGACAGTCGGCCAGCAGCTCGTCGACCGCACGAGCAACGACGAGATCCTCG
>JAOPYU010000039.1 GCA_025964455.1 Thermoleophilia bacterium
GCGAGCGTCAGCACGCATCCCGGAGCGCCGGCGCGTCGCGCTGCGACCGCGTAGCGGGTGAGCTGTCGTCCGTGCTCGTGCCACGCATCCGCCGGAGCATCGTCGAGCGAGACCTTCCAGTCGACCACCCACCACCGCCCGTCGGGCAGGATCGCGAGCGCATCGATGCGACCGGCATCCACGTCGCGTGCATCGGCGACCACACGGACGCCCTCGCTGGCCGGCGACGCGATGGACGCGCCGAACGACGCCAGCCACGGCACCTCGGCCCGTGCACCGAGTGCGACGAGCCGCGAGAAGACCTGCGTGTCGACGATCGGCTGGAGACGGGCGACCGTGCGCTCGGTGAGCCACGGCTCGCGATCGGCGACAAGCAGCCCCGCCTGGTCCACGGTGCCGCGCGCCGCCTCCTCGAGCAGCCGCGCCATTGCATCGTGCAGCCGCGTGCCGTCGGCGAGGCGAAGCTCGCGGTCCCGAGCCGCGAGCACCGACGCGGCGAGCGACGTGCGCAGCGCGAATGGATCGGGTGCGCCCTCGCCAGCCGCGAGGTCGACCGGGGCTGCGATGCCGAGCGCGTCGAGGTCGCACAGCGCCGGGCGCATGGCGTGGACGGTCCGGGCGTCGTCGCCGCCGAGCGGTTCGCGTCCGCGCGCGGCACGTCCGTCGATCGCGACGAGGCCGGAGTCGTGCAGGCGGTCGGGCGCGTGGTTCCATGCACCGAGCGTCGTGCGGATCCACTGCATCGGGGCATGGGCGGCGTCGACATGCTCGTGCGCCGATCCGACCCCCACTGCGGCCAGCGCATCACTGCGCGCGGCGTCGATCGCGCCGCGATCCACCGGCGCGGAGACATACAGCCGGGTCTTGGCGCGAGTCATCGCGACGTACGCCTTGCGCATGCGCTCCTCGTGGTGCTGCAGCTGCTCGAGCGACCGGAGCTGCTCGAGCGCGGCCGTGTCACGCATCGGGCCATCGCTCGAGGGCACGGCGACGTGCACGACGCCCGCCTCGTCGACGATCGGTGCCGGGATGCTGCCGGGCGGGCCACCGGAGCTCAGGACCGCATCGGCCTTCACGTAGAAAACGTGTTCGAACTCGAGCCCCTTGGATGCATGGATCGTCATGAGCCGCACGGCGCCGCTCGCCTCATCCGCGATGCTGGCCTCGCCGAGCTTGCGGAACCGTCGCTGGGCATCGACGTAGTCGAGGAACCGCGCCACGCTCGCCACGCCGACGCGCCCCGCCTCCGCGGCGAGCACGACGAGCTGGCGCAGGTTCGCGAGGCGCTGCACGCCGTCGACCCGCTGCGCCGCAGCGAGCTCGAACTGCGGGAGCCCGACGATGCGCTCGATGACGTGCGTCACGCTCGAGCCACGCTCGAGCTCGGCGAGCTCGCCGACGAGCCGCGCCGCTTCGCGGATCGCCTCGTCCGAGCTCGAGGCCGCGGCGTCCAGCAGCGACGGGCGGTCAGCCTGGGCGCGACGCCTGTGGTGCTCACCGCGCCGGATCCCCGCATCCGCCAGCAACTCCGTCAGCGCACCGTAGCTGCGTGCACCGAGCGGACCCGCCAGGACCGACGTCACCGCGAGGTCGTCGAGCGGGTTACGCACCGCACGCAGCACGTCGAGCACGTCGCGGACGTCGGTCTGGTCGTAGTACCCGGTCGACGCCGCGCGCAGGGTCGGCACGCCGAGGTTGCGCAGCGCGCGCTCGAAGCGGTCGATCTCCCATCCGGATTCGAACACCGCGACGATGTCCTTGGCGGCGGCGCCCCACTCGATGATGTCGGCGACGCGCTCCGCCACCCGACGCGCCTCGCGGTCGCGCCGGTGGTCGCCCTCGACCTGCGCCGAAGCAACGTCCGCCGCTTCATGGGCAACGGCGATCAGCTCGACCGCAGGGCCACGCGCAGCGGACTGGTCGGGCGTGCCTGCCACGACGGGGCGGTAGCCGCCGGCGCCGAAGAGCGCCGGGTGCCCGAACACGCCATTGACCACGTCGAGGACGGGAGCATCGCTGCGGAAGTTCTCGAGCATGAAGACCTTCGCGGTCTCGTCGCTGCCGAGTTCGCGCTGGAAGACCGCCACGTCCGCGCCGCGGAACCGGTAGATCGACTGCCACTGGTCGCCGACCATGAAGAGCCGATCATGCGCCACGGCGTCCAGGATGCGCAGCTGCCGCTCGTTGGTGTCCTGGAACTCGTCGATCGCGACGAGCTGCCAGCGCTCGCGCAGCGCCGTCGCAACCCCGGGCTGCTCGACCGCGCGAAGGGCATGCCGCTCGAGGTCGTCGAACGTCAGGGCGCCGGCACGCTCGAGCCGCGCCTGGAAGCTAGTCTCGAAGGCGCGCCACAGCTGCGCGGTGGCGCGGGTCGCGCGTGCCGCGTCCCGGTCGCTGATCGCGCGCGCCTCGTTGCCGACGACGCTTCCGTCCTCCGGGAACCGCAGCTCCCCGTCGAGGGAGCGCGACGCCACCGATCGAAGTTCCGCGACCTTGCTCGCTGCGCGGGCGCTCCCGATCCTGCCAAGCAGCCACGACACGTCGGTCGAGGGCGGCGAGGCGATGACCTCCTCGAGCGCGAGCTGTGCATACCAGGCGTCCTGGCTCTCCTCGAGCAGCACGTATCCCGGATCGATGCCGATCGCCGCGCCGTGCTCGCGCAGGATCTCGCCGCAGAGCGAGTGGATGGTGCCGATGGTCGCGAGCTCGAGCTGGCCGAGCAGGTCGAGCTCGCCGGCCTCGAACAGCTCACGCGCGACGCGGGCCCGCATCTCGGCGGCCGCCTTGCGCGTGAAGGTCACCGCGAGGATGCCGCGTGGGTCGGTCTGGGGCGGGCGGTGCTCGGCGTCGCCGTCCTGGAGCAGGGACCGCACGATCCGCTCGACCAGCACGCTCGTCTTGCCGCTGCCGGCAGCGGCCGACACCAAGGTGCGACCGTGCGCCCCGATCGCGCTCAGCTGCGCGGGGGTCCAGAGGCGGTCGTGTCCGGGGCGGGCGCTCATGCTCGACGCTCCTCGATGCGGCAGATCGCCTGGAGGGAGCAGTAGCCGCACGGCGACGATCGCGCTTCCGGATCGATGTGCGACAGGTCCAGCTCCCCGCCACGGATGCCTGTGACGAGCTCGCGAGCACGTGCCTCGGTCGCGTCGAGCACGTCGCGCAGCACGTCGTCCTTCGGGGGCCGTGACCCCTTGGGGATGAGCCCGTACTCCTTGAGGGCGGCGCTGCGCAGCCCCCATGCCTCGGCCCCCTTGGGCAGCGCGCGATAGGGCGCGGCGATGGGACGCGGCGCACCCTCGGCGCGTTCGATGGCGAGCCAGTACAGGCCGAGCTGCAGGTGGTCCTCTGCCACGAGCTTGCCGGGGCCGAGCGTCTTGGTGCCGCTCTTGTAGTCGTGCAGGACCAGCCCGTCCGGGAACTCGTCGATGCGGTCGACCCGGCCGTGGATCTCGACGCCGTCGATCTCGAGCCCCGGCGTCGGCCAAGGCGGGCGTGGGCGCGCTGCCTCGCCGTCGCGCGGCTCCCGGGGCGTCGATGTCAGCTCTATCTCGACCCACACGCGATCGGGTCGTACCCGCTCCGGCGCGATCTCCGCGCGCAGCACGTCGAGCACCTGCTCCTCCACGCGGGCGAGCTCGTGCGCCTGGAGGGCATGGGCGACGTCGACGTGCGCTGCGCGCCGCGCGTCCTGGCGGACCTCGTCGAGCACCATCTCCGGTGACACGCCCGAAGATGCGCGCTGCAGCAGTGATGGCACGGCCAGCTCGAGCAGCGCGTGGGCGTAGCTGCCGGCATCGAGCCCGGTCCGCTCCGCGTCGAGATCGTCGATCGGAGCTTCGCGGCGCAGCAGCCATTGCACCGGGCAGCGGGCGTACGCCTCCAGTTCCGTGGCCGCGATCCGGTCGACGGCGCCGAGACGCTCGCCGACCACCCCGTCGAGCGTGAGCGGCATCGGGTCACGGTCGGCGCGCGCCACTGCAGCTCGCACGTGGTCGGGCGCGTCGATGATGTCGGTCCCCGCACCCATGCTCCGCGCCACGGCGACCGCGGCATCGCTCGCGAACACGAGCTCGTCGACGTGCGGGACCACCGCGCCGAGCCCGCGGGTGCGCCGCGTGCAGGCGCCGTGCGGCAGCAGTTCGGCGAGGCGCTCCAGTTCGAGCCAGACCGTGTGCGGCGCGACCATCCCGCCACTCGCATCGGCGTGCTGGCGCACG
>JAOPYU010000042.1 GCA_025964455.1 Thermoleophilia bacterium
CCTGCAGTACGTCCTTCGCAACCTCGCCCAGGGCTGACACGGACCCGATGAGCGAAGTTCGCCTCCTGCACGGTCTCGGCGCCGATCGTCGCGCGTTCCAGCGCTTCGAGCGGCTGCTGCCTGCGGATTGGTCGATCGAGTCTCTCGACCTGCTCGGTCATGGAGACGCGCCCCACCCCGATCGTGGCTACTCGCTCGAGCAGCACGCGGCGTATGTCGCGGAGCTGGTCGAGGACGCCGCTCCCGTCTTCCTGGTCGGGCACTCCTACGGCGCCGCGACGAGCGTGGCGCTGGCGGCGACACGGCCGGAGCTGGTTCGCGGGCTTGTCCTGCTCGATCCGGTGGTCGGGCTGTCAGTGGATCGCGAAGGGTCCAAGACCGGCGAGATGATCGAGGCAAAGCGCAGCGGTCGACTCACTGAGCAGGTCGCATCGCTCTACCCCGACGCGAGCCCGGCGCTCCGCGCATGGACGGTCGACACGTGGGAGCGCATGGCGATCGGCGTGGTCGAGGAGCTGGATCCGGACTGGACGCGGTTCGCCGACGTCGTCACCTGCCCCGTGTCGATCATCCACGGCGAACCCGAGCTGGGTGGCTCGGGTGACCTCGCGGCCGACTGGTTCGACGAGCCCCGCGTCACGCAGATCGACGGCGCTGGCCACTACCTGCACGCGACGCACGCGCGCGAGACCGCGGCGGCGGTCATCGACTCGCTGCACGGGATGCTCAGCGGCGCTGCCTGAGCGCGGCCGCGTCACGCAGCAGCGCTTCGATGCGGGCGCTCTGGCGGCGCACGTCATGTGAGAGGGCAGCGGTCCGCGCCAGCAGGTTCGGGACCGGCAGCGCGCTCGCGGCGCGCAGGCCGCGTTCGATGTCGTCCACGTCGAGCGGGTCGACGAGCACCCCGGCACCCTCCACCACGAACTCCGGTGGGCCGCCGACCTGCGTGGCGAGAACCGAGCGCTCGCACCCCATCGCCTCGATGAGCACCTGCCCGAACGGCTCGACCGTGCTCGGCAGGCAGAGCACGTCACACGCGCGCATCCAGGTGACGACGTCCTCGTGCGCGACGCGGCCGACCAGGTGCACTCCCTCGCGCCCCGCAAGTTCGCTGCGCAGGGGGCCATCTCCCACCAGCGTCAATGACCCCTCGCCGAGGCGCGCGAAGGCGTCCGCGAGTCGGACGACGTTCTTGCGCTCGTCGAGCGTGCCGACGAACAGGAAAGCCGTGCCGGATGTCGGCGCGCGCCAGACGCGGCCGAGCCGGTGGCGCGCGTCGGTGTGCAGCCCCGGGGTGAATCGCGCCTCCACGTCGACGCCCGCGTCGATCACGTGCACACGGCCGGCGAGCTCGGGGACCCGCCGCTCGAGTTCGTCTGCGAGGTAGCGCGAGACAGCGATGACGTGGTCGGCGCGGCGCGCCAGCATGCGCATCGCGCGCGTGATCCCGCGGCGCTCGCCGATGTTGCGCACGTCGCGACCGTGCGCCACGACGACCAGGCCCGTGCGCGGCAACAATCGACACGCGAGCGCCGCGAGCGCGCCAGCGGGCGCGAGGAAGTGCGCGTAGACCACCTGCGGTCGCCGGGTCAGGATGGCGGCGAGCACGCGGACGGCGAACCCGACGTGCTTGGCGATCCCGCCGCCGCGGCGCGTCACCGCGACGACGCGAACACGGTGTCCCTGCGCGCGCAGGGCGGTCTCCTGCCCGCGCACGAAGACGCCGAGGTCAGGGTTGCCCGGCCCGGGATACATCTGGGAGACGATCAGGATGTCGAGTCGCGCGTCGGCCATCTGCGCGCGAGCGTACCAGCCGCACTCGCGCCGATCAGCGGCGCCACTGCGGGCAGCCGAGGCCCGGCAGCTGCTCAAACCACGTCGGGAGTGCCGAGTTTGCGCTGAGCGCGGCGCGAACCACGCTCGTCGGCACGGCGACACCTGCCGTCTCCGCGCGGAACGGCACACGCGCACGCACGAGGCCGTGGAAAGCGAAGCCGGTCTTGAGCGCAGGATCATCGGTGGTCACGAGCGCTGCTCCGGAGAAGCCCGTCTCCACGCCCGCGACGAAGGGGATCACGTTGCGGTCGCTGATCCGCTCGCCGTAGCCGTCGGGCTGCTCGCGGGTGATCGACGCCTCGTCCATCGACATCATTGCGGGGGCGCGCCGCAGCGAGCCGGCGACGCCGCCGATCGCGACGCCGTACGCATAGCCCATCTTCGGGGCGCCGCTCCCCGCGTAGAACCCAAGCGCCGGCTGGCGCAGGCCCGGCACCTTGAGCACGGCGACGTCATCATCGATGTCGAGGTAGCGGATCATCGCGGGAAGTCGTGAGCCGGTGCCATCGGCGGCGGAGATGCGCACCCGCCGCGCCGAGTTCTCGATCGCGTGCACGGTCGTGACGACGGTCTCGGAGCCGAGCACGACCCCGGTCGCAACCGTGCGTGCACCCCCGCAGGCCTCGACCGTGACACGCACGATGCTGTCGACGGTGGCGTCACGTCCCTGCTGCCACGGCGAGCTGATGCCGCCGGCCATCCATCGGTCCCAGACCTTCTTGTCGATGCGGCGCAACTGCATCGCCGCGGCTTCGACCGATGCGGTGGTGGTCGGATCGTCCTCGATCGGAACGGGGCGCACGTCGATGTGGTCGCCGGCATAGGGATCGGGGCCGTCGTCGATGGTGCCATCTGCAAGGAGCGGTGGCGCGACGTACATCACCGTGCGGTTGGCGAGGCTGGCGCGCGCCTTGGCGGGGGTCGCGCGCTTCGCCGTGCTGGCCGGCACGGGGGCAGTGGCGCGGCGCACGCCGTCGGAGTCGACCTGGGCGCCGTTGACCACCAGGACCGGCGTGATCGGCTTCTGCTTGGTCGCGGCTGGTTCCTTCGGGAGCGCTTCGCTGCCTCCGGACGCGGCGCATCCAGAAAGCGCTGCTGCAGCGAGCAGGCATCCCACCACGCGTCGTGCGCGAACGCCGATCACGCGGCGAACTCGTCGTCGACGCCATCGAGCTCGGGCCGCATCGGCGGCAGGGCCCAGGCCTCGACGACACGCGACTTGCCCTTCATCGTCACGTCGCCCACGAGCATCGCCCGTTCGCGCAGCTCCTCGCCGAGCCGGTCGACGGTCGAGCGTGAGACGAGCAGAACGGCGCCCAGCTCCTTGGTGGAAGATTCGAGGCGAGCCGTGGTGTTCACGGTGTCGCCGATGGCGGTGTAGTCCAGGCGGCGCTCGTGGCCGACGTTGCCGACGACCGCGGGACCCGAGTGCACGGCGACGCCGATCGCGAAGGGCGACTGGCCCTCCTCCGCGCGTCGCTCGTTCACCGCGTGCAGCCGCTCGAGCATGTCGAGCGCGGCGCGTGCGGCGCGATCAGCGTGGTCTTCGACCGGGACCGGAGCGCCCCAGAACGCCATCAGGCCATCGCCGGTGAACTTGTCGAGTGTCCCGCCCGTGCCCATCACGCTCGCCGACAGCTCCGAGAGCAGCACGTTGAGCTCGGTGATGACTTCCTTGGCGCCCTTGTCCTCAGACCAGCTCGTGAAGCCACGGATGTCGCAGAACAGCACGCTGATGTCCTGCTGCTCCCCACCGAGCTCGATCTCCTGCATCGTCTCGATGTTGTCGTTGACGATCCCCTCCGGCACGTATCGCGAGAACGTGTCCTTGAGCCGGTCGCCGCGCCGCTTCTCGCGCTGCTGGCTGTTCGCCACCCACAGCGCGCCGTACATCCCCACGAGGAGGATCGGGAGGAGGACGGCGAACTGCCACAGGTCTGAGACGTATGGGGTGAGAACGGCAGTCGCAAAGGCCGGGAGCAGGATGTTGGTGGACATCGGGATGTACGTATGGCGGAGCCAGCCGAGCGCAACGCCCGGGGTCGTCGCCTCGATCTCGAGACACACCATCGCGTCAAAGGCGATCTCCAGCATCACGGCGGTCACGAACGCCGGCACCAGCAGGACCACCTGGTCAACGGAAACGACCTCGATCACATCCCGTGAGATCCAGCCCACGAGACCGATGCTCAGCGCGCTCGAGGAGGTCGAAGCCACACGCCAGTAGTGGCCACGCCACCCCGGGACCAGTGGAGGCTGCCCCCAGAGCGCAAGCATCACCGTGATGGCGCCGACCCACATCGCGAGGCCCGGCTCCAGCAGCACGACCGCAAGGACGAGCGGCACACTGTCGAGGGAGATCATCGTCTCACCGATGCCGAAGCGAAGCGGGAACCGAGAGCAGACCAGGCTCGCTGCCAGCAGGATCGCCGCCATGACATAAGCAGATGCGTCCCCACGGTCTGCGATCACCCGCTGCGTCGCGTATGCCAACGCGGCGAGCCCGACCACGGCGATCACGCCAGCAGCTCCGAAGAGGAAGTGCTGGGTTCGTGTCTGGGTGTCGGTTGGGGTGTCCGTCATGCCGTGAGAGATCGCTGTGACCGCGTGCGCAGACGCACGCGAGTAAGGAGTTGGGTGATCATCGGTCCGGCGTTGCGACACCTGAGCTGCGCATATCATTCGCGACGAAGAGCAATCACTGTGAGCAATTTGTAAAACGTGCTCAAGAACGCCGCGGAAAGGGCCGATAGCTGTGTCGGGGAAGGTTCGGCTCGGAGGATTCAATGAAGACAGTTCGAAAGTTCAGCACGATTGCGGTCATCGGCCTTGCGATCGGATGCGCATTCAGCACCACCGCGGTGTCGACTGCTGGGGCTCGCGCCTACAGCACCTGCGACAACAAGATCGACAAGATGGAAACGGCTGCAGCCAGGGATCTCGCCAAGGGCAAGCTGGACGAAGCCGAGTACCTCAAGGTCATGGCTGAGGTGGATTTCCATCGCCAGCTCTGGGGCTGCTAAGACCCCGTGAGCCGAACTGTTTCGAGGGACCGGTCATCGACCGGTCCCTCGGCAATTCAAGCCTGCGACGACGCCGGCCGATGCTAGCCACATTCCCATGAATCGACCGCTTCACAGCATCACGGCCATTGCAGTACTCGCTCTCGCCATGACCGGCGGATGGCTCGTCACCAGCCGCGTCCAGCAGACCGTCGCCATCGTTCCGGGACTCGATGGATGTGCTCGGCTGACCACCTCCGCCGAACGCATCGAATGTCTCTCGGACGAGTTCGCCGATGGTGCTGCTCAGTCCGCAGACGGAGCGACGGGGGCACGGCGAGACGAGCGGGTGATCGAGTATGTACGGCGGGCGGAGACCTTGGCCCGCGGCAACCCGACGCTCGCGGACACCTGTCATCCGTCTATGCATCGCCTCGGCCGCCGCGAGGGCGCTCGCGCTGGGGCTGAGGGCCGGACACCGACGTTCCCTGGCGGCTCCTCGCAGCTATGCACCGCCGGGTACGTCCACGGCCTCGCGGAGGGCTATCTCGCCCGGACGCCGAATATCGACGCGGCCAAGATCTTTCCCGGGTTGTGCCACGATCCCTCCTCCAAGCCCGGATGCGCGCACGGCATCGGGCATGCGCTCCTTCGTTCCGTGCCGAATCGATCCGCCGACAATACGTCGCCGGCGCTGACGGACTGTGAGACGTTGCCAGAGAATTTCATCGCGTCGTGCCGCAACGGTGTGTACATGGAGAGCGCGATGCGTACGGGCGAGGCGGTGATCAGCCCCGCTCGGTATGCGGCAGGCTGCGGGGCCTCGGAATCGGTCGAGCGTGCACTCTCGTGCTGGTCGTACCTCCCGCAGAGCCTCACCGCGCACGACGTGCCGCTCGACGAGTATCCGGGGTGGTGCGCGCGGTCGACATTGCCGGGACAGTTCACCTGTATCGAAGCCTACGGACGGCAGCTCGGCGTCGAGGGGTCTCCCGCCTGTGGCCGCAGCGGCGACATCCCCGAACTTCGCCAGCGATGCATCGAGGGCGCGATCGGTCTCCAGGTCGGGAGCGGACACGTCAGCCCAGCTGAGGCACGATCAACCTGCGGTGGCATCAAGGACAGTTCACTGGTCGCCTATTGCCGACGTGCGGTCGAGCGCTACTCGTCGGGACGCGCCAAGGTCGAGGCTGACGCGTAGCCAACGTCAGTCAGCTCCAGTGCCCCTCCGGCGCATCGAAGTGCGAATGGTCGAACGACCACCCAGCCCTGCTCCAGCCGCTCGAGGCTGCTGACGGGGTCCGCTCCTCCACTCGTTCCGGAGCCGACCGCCGCACGCATCGCGATTCCCACAGCGGAATCCACAAGGAAATCATCGTGGATCAACGCTGGATCGATCGCGCCCCAAGCGCGTGCGGCGATCTCGTGCGCTCCGAGGGCCGAAGCCGCACGAGCGACCGCGAACATCGCCTGATGGGCGAACGCCACGCGGCGGGTGGCGATGGCCCGATCGATGCTGTCGATTGCAGCGCCCACCGCTTCCGCGTGGGCTCCGACCTGGCTCCGCGCGAACGCTTCCAGGGATCGCGCTGCGATCAACACCTGCGAATCGACCCCTTCCTGCCAAGTTGCCAGCGAAGTGTCGAATGTCTCGATCGCGTCGTTGATTCGACCCAGCTCGAGCAGCGACGAAGCCAGATTGCAGAGCGCGTGAGACTCGAGCGTTCGATAGCCGTTGCGCCGGGCGAGCGACGCAGCCCGTTCGAAATGCGCTCGGGCCTCGTCAGCTTCACCGGCTGCTCCGAGCGCACATCCGAGATTCATCGTCGCGTAGGCGACCCCGTGGACGTCCCCGACCTGCTCGAACCAGGCGAGGGCCTCCCGCGCGATTGGCAGCATCTCGTCGAATCGACCGAGATCCTCCAGGGGAGTACCGATCCTCCAGTTGATATGAGCTGCCAGGCGGTGGTCGCGCAGGACCAGCGCGAGCTCCTTCGCCTCCAGCAGCGTGACCAGCGCCGCTTCGACTTCACCGACATGTGCGAGTGCCTCGCCCCACCACAGCAGGGCCCTGCACAAGCGCCGGGCGTCCCCCGACTGTCGAAACACCTCGACCGCGCTGCGCGCGAGCACCTCCGCCTCGGCAGCCCGTCCCGTACCTCGCAGCCATTCCGCGCCGCAGAGCGCGAGCCGCGCACGATCGTTCGCATGTAGATCGAGCGGTGCGGCAGCTGAAATTTCATCATGCAGCTCCGCGCCGAAGGCCGCTGCCCCGTGGAGGAGGCACACGTCACCGAGGGCCTCCAGGATGTCGATCGCCGTGCTGCATTCGGATCCCGAGTACGCACGAACGGCGGCGCGAACGTTTGCAGTGTCATCCAGGATGAGCTCGCGGGCCACACGAGATTCGCCATCGTCGCCAAAGGTGTCAGCCCGCTTGGCCGCGAGATGGAACCATGCATACGCGCGTCCCCGAATGTCAGCTGCTTCCGGATCGACGTCCAGAACTTCTGCAGCGAAATCGGCGATCGTCTCGAGCATCGAGATCCGGACGCCCCCAGCCGTGTTGGTGCGCTGGACCAGGCTCTTGGACACGAGCGAATCGAGCCGATCGATCAGGTCGATGTCATCCGCGCCGGATCCGCGCGCGACATCGAGCGCGGCTTGGACGGTGCACCCACCCACGAACGCCCCGAGCACGCGGAACATGGCCTGCTCATCGGCGCTCAGCAGCTCGTAGCTCCATTCGATGGCGCTGCGCAGGGAAGCATGGCGCCCGGTCCGGCCAGTGTGTGCGAGCAGGGACATGCGACGATCAAGGCGGTCGAGGATCTCCTGCGGCGACAGCAAGTGTGCGCGCGCTGCGGCCAGCTCGATGCCGAGGGGCAGTCCATCGACACGAGCACAGATACGCGCGACGACGTGCGTTCGATCCTGGTCCGCGCTGGCACTCGATCGCTCCGCCGCGCGCGCTTCGAACAGTCGGACGGCGGCGGAGGCATGGACGCGGTCACTGTCCGCGAGCTCGTCCTCGGTCGGCA